>JAPULC010000288.1 GCA_027295305.1 Gammaproteobacteria bacterium | reverse complement strand
CACAGCAAATCCCAATCCGCCTTCACCAGCACGTGCCGCTTCGATGGCGGCGTTCAAAGCAAGAAGGTTCGTCTGCGAGGATACCTGCTTGATCAGCTCGACAAACTCATCGATGGATTCCGAGAGCGTAGCCAGTTGCTCGACCTGCTGTGCGCTCCTTTGCACAATATTGCTCAAGTCGAGTAGTGTCGTGCCTGCGGCACTAACGTCATCATGGTGCCGGACGGCCAACCGGTGGATGTGACTGCCGACGTCGGCAACTTTGCCGGCAACCTCGGCGTTACGCTGAACCGCATGCTGCAACGTATCCGTGGCCGTTTCGCTTTCGTGAAGCGAGCTAACCTGCGCTCTGGCCCCATCTGACATCTCGACCATCGCCGTAGAAATCAGGGCCCCTGACGCCGCAAGTTGGTCGCTCATTGCCGATAGCTCGCCGGACGCCGCCAGGATTCGCTCGCTTTGTTGCGATACTTCGATGACCAGCGATCGGAGATGCGTGCTAATCAGTGTCATCGCCGTTCCCACCTCTTCGAGCTCGCGGGGCATGGAACCAAGTTCGACAGGACGAAGATTGCCTGTCCCCAACCGACGGGCGAAGTTTGCCAGTCTTGCGAGTGGGAGACTCATCGACTGCACGGTGGCAAGCATAATCGCGGTTCCGATCATCACGGCAAGGGCCAGGACGAGCCACATCATTGTCTCGCGGTCACGTGTCATACTGACGAGGACGTTACCGGTGGCTTCAGATGTCGAGGCCTGTCGCGCCGTGAAATCGCGGAGGTAGGTGATCAGCGTTGCAGCCAGCGCTCGGGCCGAATCGGCGGCCTGGGCGGTCGCACCGAGTTGGCCGGATCCGATATCATGCAGCGCATGCACGTAGGCGTACCACGTCTCTACCTGTGCGTGCGTGTCTGCGATGCGATTGACGGTTATGCGATCTTCTTCCGCCAATCCGGTGATGAATCGCAGCCGCCGCTGACTCTCGTAAGCAAATTCCCCGGCGTCAGCAAATTGAAGCCGCACATCGACGGCTGGGTCAGAAAGGTATTGTTCGGCGGCGCGAATCTGGTCAAAAAGCGCCGCGGCCATCGCGCCGCTTTCCTGCCCGAGCTGTGTGTTGAGTTGAAGTTCCTCGGAGACGGTTCGGCTTACACGTCGGAGAGCGGCGATTCCAGAAATAGCGATAATCGCAATCCCGAGAACCAGCGCTCCTTCGCCCACAATGACGCGCACGCGCAGCGTGTTGAAACGGCGGTACCAGCTCATTGACCCTCTGCTGCCACCAGTCGTCCACCGCTAACGACGCCAATAACCACATCCTTTGACTCGACGTCGCCGTTCAGGTCGAATCTGATGGTGCCGGTCACGCCTTCGAATGGTGGGATGTCACGACCCACGCGAGACAGATAATCTTGGATGCGGGATCGTTCGGGCCCGACCTCCTCGATTGCTTGTGCAAGCAGGTGAACGATGTCGTAGGCGCCGGCACCCCGGTGGTCGGGAAGCTGGTCTGAGAAGGCGGAGCGATAGGAGCGCACGAACTCACTGTTGCGGTCGCCGGGTTGATCCGGCAGGTAGGCGGTCGAAATCAACATGCCCTCGGCATTCATCGATTCCTCGATTCCCACCATTTCATCACCACCGAGGAGTTGGGCGTTCCAACCGACGGAGTCCAACGTCGCCCTAATCCTCTCTCCACTTTGGCTCGTACCTGCGATGAGGAGGACGTCCGCCCCTCCTTGTCGGCGTATTCGTTCCAAGAACGGCGCAAAACTCGGGACATCGTCGATGTACGGATCTTCGGCGACGACGGTCCCGCCCAGATCCAAAAAACTCGATGCGAATGTCGAACGTATCCCACGGCCGTAGTCGTCGTTTTGATAAAGAATAGCCGCACGGTCGGCACCGAGTTGTCCGCGGGCCCACTCAGCCAAACGGGTTCCATGCAAGAGATCGGACGGACAGATGCGGAACGTGTATGGCCCGGCGTCTGAGATGAGCGGGCTCGAGGCGGATGGAGAGATTTGCACGAGCGGATTCTCGCCGTCGCTGTAAACGGGCGCGGCGGCCAGCGTCGTGCTGCTCGTGAGGTGGCCCACCACCGCAATGACACGCAGGTTGTTGTAGAACTGCCTAGCGACGCGCGCCGCAATATCGGTGTCCGCGCTGTCGTCCACCGCTAGCAGTTGGAGACGTCGGTTCGCGACCCCACCGCGTGCGTTGATTTCGCGGACCGCCAGTTCGGCAGCCTGTCGCATCTATACGCCTCGGCTTTCAGAAAAGGGGCCCGTCAGGCCAATGAGAATGGGAGCATCGCGCGTGCATCCGGCAAGTGTCAGCAGCGCGGTTCCCAGTGCAAAAAGATTGCCGAGTACCTTTTTCGACACGTTTTTTCCCGTCGCTGAGATGTGAATGCGCTACGTTAGTTTGCCCCCGCGCCTAAAGCAATCTGCTCACCCGAGAGCAGCCCGCAACCCGCGCTCGTGCCGCGATGGGAGTGGTGGCGAGCCGATACTCGAGTAAGTTCCGTTTAGATGTCGAACCCAATCCTTCATTTTGCCGAAGCGCTGCGACGGTTACTGAGCGCCCCGACGCCGGAGGCCTTCGAGCATTCTTGGCACGCGGTGCAACCGAGCGATCTGGGTTGGCAAGCACTTCACAGGGCGTGGCGCCACGACGAGTACTACGGCGAACCCGCGCTCGACGAGGTGGACGGCTTGCTCCTGCGGCTGCTGGCTCGACTCCCCGAGTTGGCCCGCGCCACCACCACCGACGCCGCGCTCAGAGTCAAGACGTTCCGGACGTCGGAACTCGAAAGGCTGCAGCATGCCACAGCCGCAGCCCTTGTCGCGCAACGCTACGGGGTTGCAGGATTGTGCACGGTTCTCGAAGACGAAGCCGCTCCGCTCGCGCGGCGATATTTCTCGTTTTTTTCGCTCGCGGAGCGCCACCCCCCGAGAAAATGGCCCCTGTTTGAAAACTTCCTCGTGCCCGACGCCCATCACGCTTTCATGGGTGCCGCCGCTGAGACGGCTCGTTTCTATCCGTCCGAGGGTGCCGCCGGCAAACTCGTCGCACTGTTCGACGATATCCGCGGCGACCTG
>JAPULC010000287.1 GCA_027295305.1 Gammaproteobacteria bacterium | reverse complement strand
CGGTGCGAACCAGGAGATCGGTGAGGACGACTTCGAGTCCGAATTCGGCGAGGAGCGCTTCAAAGCCGCGGTCGATCACATCAAGGAATACATCGTGGCGGGAGACGTGATGCAGGTGGTGCTCGCGCAGCGCATGTCCCTTCCATTCACTGCGCCGGCCATCAACCTGTATCGAGCGCTCAGGAGTTTGAATCCTTCCCCCTATATGTACTTCATGGATCTCGAAGATTTTCACATCGTGAGCTCTTCCCCCGAGATCCTAGCGCGGCTTGAGGAGCGCACCATCACCTCGCGGCCACTCGCCGGCACTCGCCGGCGGGGCCACACGGAGGAAGAGGACCTGGCGCTGGAGGCAGAGCTCAAGGCTGATCCGAAGGAGATCGCCGAGCACCTGATGCTGATCGATCTGGGACGCAACGACGTGGGCAAGGTCGCCGAGACCGGCAGCGTCGAGGTCACCGAGAGCTTCACCATCGAGCGCTATGCCTACGTCATGCACATCTCGTCCAACATCGTCGGCACCCTCAAGGAAGGCAAGAACGCCATGGATCTGCTGCGCGCCACGCTACCGGTGGGCACGCTTTCGGGCGCACCCAAGATCCGGGCCATGGAGATCATCGACGAGCTCGAGCCCGTGAAACGGGGTATCTACGGCGGCGCCGTCGGCTATCTCGCGTGGAACGGCAATATGGACACCGCCATTGCCATCCGCACCGCCGTCATCAAGGACGGGACGCTCTACATCGAAGCCGGCGGCGGCGTGGTGGCGGATTCGATTCCACGCCTCGAGTGGAAGGAGAGCCTGAACAAGGGACGGGCGATATTTCGTGCAGCCGCCATGGCAGAGCGGCGCCTGAAGCTCGAGTGAGGAGGCACCTGATGCTATTGATGATCGACAATTACGATTCCTTTACCTACAACATCGTGCAATATCTCGGCGAGCTCGGGAGCAGCGTGGTCGTGCAGCGCAACGACGAGATCGAAATCGACGAGATCGAATCCCTCGCGCCCTCGCACATCGTGATCTCCCCCGGGCCGTGCACCCCGAACGAAGCCGGAATCTCCATGCAAGTGGTGGAGCGCTTCGCTGGTCGCGTTCCAATTCTCGGAATCTGCCTTGGACACCAATCAATCGGCCAGGTCTACGGCGGTCGCATCGTCCGTGCGCGCAGCGTAATGCACGGCAAGACCTCGATGATCCATCACGAAAAAGAGGGGGTGTTCGAGAACCTGGAGAGTCCTTTCGAGGCGACGCGCTATCACTCACTGGTCATCGAGAAGGCAACTCTTCCCGAGTGTCTCGAGCTCACGGCATGGACCGAGACTGGCGAGGGCGAAGTGGACCAGATCATGGGTGTACGTCATCGCACCCTTGGCGTGGAGGGCGTGCAATTTCATCCGGAGTCCATCATCACGCAGCAGGGCCACGAGCTCCTGCGCAATTTCCTGAACTCACAAGCGCCACATCCCGGGGAGCAGGCGGCATGAACATTACCGAGGCCGTTGCACGCGTCGTCGAACACGGCGACCTGGGCCGCGGCGACATGCGTGACGTGATCACCGCCATCATGACGGGGGAATGCACCCCGGCGCAGATCGGCGGCTTTCTGATCGCAATGCGCATGAAAGGCGAGACGGTAGAGGAAATCACTGGCGCGGCGCAGGCCATGCGCGAGCTCGCGACAGCAGTGCATGTGGATGTGCCCCACTTGGTGGACACCTGCGGCACCGGAGGCAGTGGAAAGAAGCCCTTCAACGTCTCCACGGCGGCTGCGTTCGTGGCCGCAGCAGCCGGGGCACACGTCGCAAAGCACGGCAATCGTGCGATGTCGAGCAAGAGCGGCAGTGCAGATCTGTTGGAGGCGGCAGGTGTGAACATCGAGCTCAACCCAGAGCAGGTGTCACGCTGCATCACCGAAGTCGGCATCGGCTTCATGTTCGCTCCGATGCATCACGGCGCCATGAAACACGCGGTCGGTCCGCGTCGAGAGCTCGGTGTGAGAACGCTGTTCAATCTCGTGGCGCCCTTGACCAATCCCGCTGGAGCAACCCATCAGCTGTTGGGTGTATATGATCGCAACCAGCAACGTCCAATTGCCGAAGTGCTCATGCGGCTCGGCGCTCAGCACGTTCTCGTGGTTCACTCGGCGGAAGGGCTCGACGAGATAAGCATCGCGGGGCCCACCCACGTGGTCGAGCTCAAAGAGGGCAAGATCGAGGAATACGATATCCAACCTCAAGACTTCGGTGTGGCGGTTCACGGCCTCGAGACTCTCGTCTGTGCATCTCCCCAGGAGAGCCTGGCCACGGTACGCAAGGCCCTCACCGAAGAGCGCTCCGCAGCGGGTTCCATGGTGGCACTCAATGCGGGAGCCGCGATCTACGCAGCCGACGTCTGTGCCACGCTGTCGCAGGGCATCCACATGGCGCAGGACGCCATTTCCGCAGGGCTCGCCAAGGAGCGCCTCGATGAGCTCGTTAGGATAACGACGCTGATGGGGGAAGCGTGACCAAAAAGACAAACAGCGTTCTAGACGCCATCGTCGAGCGCAAGCTCGTAGAGGTGAAGGAGCGTTCGTCACGCACCCCTTTGAAGGAAATTCAGGAGCGGGCCCTCGGCGCCACGCGCCCGCGCGGTTTTTTGGGGGCGCTGCGGCACCGCATTCGAAACGGCGAGCCGGCGGTGATTGCCGAGATCAAGAAAGCCTCGCCAAGCAAGGGCGTGATCCGTCACGACTTCGACCCCAAATCGATTGCGATCGCTTACGAAAAGGCCGGCGCAACATGTTTATCGGTGCTGACGGACGAGAGTTTCTTTCAGGGAAGCGACGATGACCTGATCCGCGCCTGGGAATCGGTTCGAATTCCGGTGCTGCGAAAGGAGTTCATCGTCGATCAGTACCAGGTATTCGAATCCCGCGCCCTCGGGGCGGATTGTCTTCTTCTGATCGTGGCGGCCCTGGAACCGCGGCGCCTGCGGGAGCTCGTCAGTCTCGCGGTGCAGCTGGATCTGGACGTGCTGGTGGAAGTGCACGACGAGCAGGAGCTTCAATCGGCCCTGGAGCTCGACGCGCCGCTCATCGGCATCAACAATCGCAACCTCAAGACATTCGAGACAACACTCGACACCACCTTCAACCTGTTGGCGGCGATTCCCGAAACCCGCCTGGTGGTTACCGAGAGCGGGATTGCGACCCGCGACGACGTGACGCGGATGCGCGAGCAGGGGGTCGATGCATTTCTGGTGGGCGAGGCATTCATGCGAGCCGTCGACCCGGGGGCAGCATTGAGGGAGCTGTTCTTTCCCGACCTGGAGCCCGAGGGTTGATCGAGACGCAACAGAACGGGCAACCGCCCTCGCAGCGAACGCAGGCTGGCGGATTGTCTCTAGCGGGTGCCGAACACCACCATCGTCTTACCCTTGACGTTCACCAGCCCCCCCTCGGCCAAGGTCTTCAGCACTCGACCGACCATCTCACGTGAGCAGCCGACGATTCGCCCGATTTCCTGACGAGTGATCTTAATCTGCATGCCATCCGGATGGGTCATGGCATCGGGTTGCTTGGCAAGCTCGAGAAGGGTGCGGGCCACACGGCCTGTCACATCCAGAAACGCGAGGTCGCCCACCTTCTGCGTGGTCTTCTGCAGACGCTCTGCCATCTGACCGCCCACTGCATAGAGCAACGATGCGTCGCGCTCGGCAAGCTCTTTGAACTTTGGATACGAGAGCTCCGCTACCTCACATTCGGAGCGAGCCTTCACCCAGGCCGTGCGCGGTTCTTCTTCCATGAACAGCGGCATTTCACCGAAGAAATCCCCCCGGTTGAGATAGGCGATGATGATCTCTTTGCCGTTATCATCTTCAATCAGGACCGTCACCGAGCCCTTGATGATGTAGTAGAGCGAGTCGCTCTTATCACCGGCGTAGATGATAGTGCTCTTGGCCGGATATTTGCGACGGTGGGCCGCAGCAAGAAAGCCATCCAGATTGGCAGGAACTTGCGACGAGAGGTTTACAGTCACCATGTTTGCGGTCCCTTGTGCAAGCATTGGACAATTATTTCAGAAGCAGAAATCCGTTACAAACTGCCCCCCGAGGTACTTCGCAGAACCTCCATGGACATCGAGAAGAGTGTAGCGGACCGGCGACGCGCGTCCATCGGCGCTCGCTGCACGGCCCGGAATCCGCGACAGTCGGCCCTGCTCTTCGATTCAACTCAGGGCAGGCGCCTCGGTTGGACTCAGCTCAGGGACTTCGATCAGACTCAGCGCAGGGGCTTCGATCAAACTCAGCCCAGGCAGGGACGGGAGTGACGCTCATGCAGGCGACCATTCGATGGGTGGACGACGCGATGTTCGTTGCTGTGGCCGACAGCGGACACAGCGTGGTGCTGGACGGTCCACCGGAGCACGGCGGACGTAACTCGGGGGTTCGCCCCATGGAGATGCTGCTGCTGGGGCTCGGCGGATGCACGAGCTTCGACGTGGTGGACATCCTCAAGAAGGGCCGCCACCGGATTACGGGCTGCATCACCGAGATCGAAGCCGAGCGCGCCGATGAGGTGCCTGCGGTCTTCACCAGAATCCACATTCACTTCAAGGTCGCGGGCACCGGACTCAGGGATAGCGCTGTAAAGCGGGCCGTCGAGCTCTCGGCTGAGAAATACTGCTCCGCCACCATCATGCTGGCCCGCGGCGGCGTCGAGATCACCCACGACTACGAGATCGCAGGCGAATCCGGCTGATCCCACACCGCAATTCGGGTCGCCTACAAAACGAAATCTGTAGACCGCGAGGGTATCGCACGAAGCGGGTGCTGGAGCCTCCTCTCGCTACCGCCTCGCAGACGTCCTGTCTGCGAGGCTGGCCTATCGGCGCCGCTCCCTACATCCCTGTATCGCGACACCTCAACGCCCGCGACAGGAGACTCCAGCGCCCACTTCCCACCAGCTCATCACAACGAAACGGTAGACGGAG
>JAPULC010000286.1 GCA_027295305.1 Gammaproteobacteria bacterium | reverse complement strand
GTCAGGGACGACCGTCAACAACACCAGCTACAGGTCCGATTTCCGGGTGCGCAGCGGTGCGTCCTGGCGCATGGTGCTGGACGTGGGTCGTTGGGATCGTTCCACGATGACCAATGCCCCCGGGCAATCCGGCGATCCCCGCAGTCCGTTCTATGCCAATCTGCTGAAGGGCTGGGCCACCGATCAGAGCTTTCCCCTGCTCTACTCCCGCCGGCAGGTCCAGCGAAATCTCGCGCTGCGTATCGAGCTCACTCCCGCAGGCGGGTGAGCGTTACGCGCCATTGTGAGCCGGAACCGACGCCGTGACGTGCGGCGAAGTCCCCTTGATTCAGCGCAATGGCGAGGCGCTCGAGACTGTTGAAATAGAGCAGTGGCTCGCCCATGGGCACATCACCGAAGGTCTGCACGTAGGGCAGCTCCAGGGTGACGACTCCCTCATCGCCGCGAAGGATGGTGAGCTGGACACGATCACCCACCCTGAGTCCCCACGTCTCGACTAAACCACGGCCAATGTTGGTCCAGACGTTTCCGTATTGGGGATCGAGCACTGGAATGGTGCCTTCGACGGTTGTGTCGACGAGGGCCGCGTGCCGATAGGGGATCTTCACCACCGAAGCGGCGAGCCTTGGCCCTACCTCGTTGAACGCGATCTGGCCGCTTGCCAATCGGGCTCCGGTAAACGCATAGACATCGCGTCCGTGGAACGTGTGAGAGCTTTTCGAGCCCGGCAGTCGATTGATGGATTCGTCGATCTCTCTGAGCTCGCTCACCCCGAGCCGCTCCGCCACCAGGGTCAGCGTGCCATTATCCGGGGTCACTATGAGGTGACCGCTGCCGGTACGCATCACGACGCTGCGCCGTTGGGTGCCGACGCCGGGATCCACCACCGATACGAACACCGTGCCCTTCGGCCAGTAATCGAGCACGGCGTCCAGCCGGTAGGCGGCTTGCCAGACGTCGAACGCGGGAATCTCGTGTGTCAGGTTCTCGAGCACGAGGGTCGGATCGACTTGGCGTGCGACGCCGCGCATCGCGGCGACGGCGTGATCTTTCAGCCCGAAATCGCTCTGAAATACCACGATTGTGCCGGCGGCGTGAGCCGGGTGCATAGCGAACACGAGGGTGAGCGCAAGACATGCGCGCGCCCAGCTTGACGTACCCGATTTGGCATCAGTTACCATCGCAAGCCTCTTCTCCCGTTCGAATGGATACCATGATGGCCGAGAACGAACCAAACGCCGCCTCCGGTGGCGGCGCATCGCAAGACGATGCCGCGCAGTTGACTCGGGTTGCGCTGATCGGACGTTTGATCGTGTTCCAACTCAAACTCGTCATGGATGGGTTACGCGACATTCTATTGAGTCCTGTATCGTTCGTGGTTGCGCTCGTGGGCCTGATCGCGGGCGGTGATACCCCCGATCGTTACTGGAGGCAGCTGATGCGCTTCGGGCGCCGTACCGACCACTGGATCAACTTGTTCGATGGGCGTGCGGGTGGAGCCGATGCGCTCATCGAGCCCATCGAACGGATGATGACGGAAGATCCGAGGCACCGCAGCTGGCTCGCGCGGGTCGAGCGGTTTTTCGAACGCCTGTCCATGCGCGCGCCACCCTCGTGAATATCAGAGGCTGCAACGCGCCGCGGATGTGCCCCCAATCGAGATATCATGCGCGCATGAGATCGGAACCTGAGATTTCGCTGCTGCTCCCACCATGTTTATCACGTTCTACGGCGTAAGAGGTTCGATTCCCTCACCGGGTCCCGCGACCGCGGGCTATGGCGGCAATACGTCGTGTGTGCATGTTCAGCTCGCCGACGGGCGCCACTTCATCTTCGATGCCGGCACGGGCATCCGCGCGCTCGGTAAACGGCTCATGGAGATCTCCGATCCGCTCACCGTGTTGTTGACCCACAGCCACTGGGACCACATTCAGGGGTTTCCTTTCTTTGCGCCCGCATTTCAACCCGACCGCGAGATCATCGTGTGCCAGAGCCTGCCGCGGGAGGACGCGACACACATGGGCGCTCTGCAGCAAATGAACGGCCACAATTTCCCGCTGGATCTGAGCCGCGTGCCGTCGCGAATACGCTACGTCAACGAGCCGACTACGTTCTTCCGAGGCGAGGATCTTCACATCGAGCGCAAAGCGCTGAATCACCCCGGTGGGGGGTTCGCATACAAGCTGCAGGAGGACGGTGTCACGTTCGCGTACGTAACAGACAACGAGCTCGATCCTCCGGGTCGGCACGCAACGACATACGATCAGTGGGTGGAGTTCGTGCGTGGCGCGGACATTCTCATCCATGATTCGCAATATCGGGAGTCCGACGTGCCGCAAAAGCACGGGTGGGGGCACTCGTTCATCTCCCAGGTGCGTCAACTCGCCAGCGATGCGCAGGTGCGCTGCCTGGTGCTCTACCACCATGACCCCGATCGCAGCGATGCAGAGCTCGAAGAGGTCAGATTGGAAACCGAAGCTTTCTTCCGCAGCCACAAGCAAACCATCGTGACGGTGGTGGCCTTCGAAGGGCTCGTACTCGAGGCGCTCGGTCAGCGGAGCGGTGATGCCGTGCTGGAGGTGCGGGGCTCGCCGCCGAAGGTCAAGGCCGCTCGTTCCTCGAAATAACCGCCTCTCCCTGGGGCGGAGATGCGTGGGTTCGTCAGGCGGAGCTCTTGAGGATGGAATCGTCCTCGAGCGTGACGAAGTGCATCAGACGGACATTGAGATCGCCATAGACCGGCCCCAGGCGATCGAGCACGAAACGTCGAAACAGCCTGCCCAGCAGCTCGTCGGAGGATGGGTCGAAACCACGAGCGCGCAGCGTCTGAAGAAAGGCATGCGCGACCCCGGTGGGACCCAGCGGCATCGAGTGGAGACTCGTATCGACAGCGCCCAGTGCCGTCATTCGGTCTGCGATCTGCTCGAGCAGTGGAGAGAAATGTGCGTTCGCGGTTGCGGCCAGCGAGCGGGCACGCACCTGGAGTCCATCCTCCGAAGGGAGATCACTCTGATACCAGTCGAGACGTCGACGCTCGAGCACTCCCGCCAGCACTTGCGTCAGATGGTCGCGCTGATGGCGAAGCTCACGCATGAGATTGAAGCACTGTTGCTGCGCCAACTCCGAATCGCTTCGGTATGCATACTCGAACAGTGCATCCTCGAAGTTGCCGAAGAAACCTTCGAACAATTCGAGAATCCCCTGCGTCATTGTGACGTGACAGCGATGTACGATCGCCGAGCGCGGTTCCTGGTCACCCGCCATACAACATCCCCTGAAGGTAACCTCGTTGAAGTTTAGGAGCTGAGTGAGCTGGCTCAAATCGAAAGTGAGAACGGGATCACACGACGGCAGAGGCTTCTGCGCCGGCTTTTGCTACAACGTAAAATCTGATCAATTAGCGAGCAGAAGCCGCCCACTGATGCGTCCCGGCTCGTTGCGCCGGTTCACGTTGAACTGACGCACGGTGATGCCTTGCGTGCGGTTCAACTCATCGAGCCAGGCTATCAGTGTGTCGAAGCTCTCGTCGTTCAAGGTGACGCTGACGGAATCGCTGCCTTCGGGCTGATAACGGTTCAATGTGATGTTGTGAGTTCTGGCGGAGCTCGCAACGAGCCCGAGCAGAGAGCCCCCGCCGCGCACGGAACGTGTGCCCGGGCCGGCTCGACGCGCCGCATCCTCGTTCAGACGCATCCACTCCAGCAGCGCGCTCTGTCTCGCGAATGAACGCTTCGATGCGTCGTTCCATTCGTGGATGGGCTGCCAGATTGCAAGATAGAAGATGCTTACGAGCAGAAATGCACAGAGAAGTTGCACGGCGGTGCGCTCGCGGGTTTCGAGGCCTTGGTACCACAGTCCAATCCCGGACGATGCAAACTGTCTGCTGAGTCTTTCGATCATGGGCTCACCCACGTTCCAGCCGCAGGTTTGCAGTCACCCGATCTTCGTCCTGACGGGCCGAAGCAATCTCGACGTCTACGCCATTTGCCCTCAATGCGTCGGTAATGCCCTCGACGGTGGCGTAGCCGTCGGCAGAAAGCTCCAGCGTGAGCTGGCCCGCGGATTCGCTGTAAGTGATGCCGCGCACTTGGGCGCCGCGATGGGTGGCCAACTCACGGGCCAGCACGCTCAAGAGACCAAAGAACTGATCTTCTGCGGCCTGCGTCGCGCCGGTCTTTATGTGAGCCAGAGTACGGTCACGGATATTCAACGTCGTGACACGCTGATCCCGGGGATACCAGGAGCGGTAAAGGTCGATGGCTTCAGTTTCGAGTGACTGCGCTTCACGCTCCAGAAGCATGGCCTGGGTTGCGTTGATTCCGAGATACGTGGTGAGCCAGATTGCGAGCAACGCAGCCACCCAGGCAAATCGTACCAACGGCCTTTCGCCCCGCCGACGTACCGGTTGGAATTCTCCCTGCAACAGATTGATGAAGGTGCTGCTGGCGCCGGAGCGGAATTGAACACACAGCCGTTCGAAGAGATCGGAGCTCTGCGCCTCGATCTCCACTTCCACCGCTCGTTGTTCCGAGAGATCCGGGAGCTCGGAGAGCTCGGATTCGAGGCGCGCAAGTCCGAGCTCGTCGGGTTCGTCTACATCGTAGGAGACCTTGATCTCCAGCGGTTCATTTTCATCGAGACGGTCGTCGAGGGCCTCACTGATGAGCGTGACCATCTGCGGCAAGAGCTCACGCTGCACGCGAGATGCGCCCGCGTTGCCCCAACGCACGAGTGCATCGTTGCCATCGAGGTGTATCGATATGCCGGGTTGAACGGGAACGAGCAGCGCATCGGGTACTGCGACGTCCGCCACGAGCTCTGCAACCGTCACGCGCTCCACCCAGTCGCGTAGGACCTGCTTGTCGATCACCGCCACCGATACCGGCTGCTGCGCCATGATGGGGCCCGGTACAAGATGCACGTCGTCGACATCATCTGCGAGCTGCTCCTCCACCACGAACGGCAGCGCTCGCAATATCTGGCGTCTTCGCCTGGCGGGGATGGTTACCTCGGTGATGAACGTCGACGACGCAGGAAGCACCATGACGACGTCGTCAGGTTGCCAATCCGCACGGTCGAGCTGCGCGCCGGCCTCCTCGACGATATCGGAGACGGACGTGCAGGCGCCGCGTGCAACGAGCCCATCGGCTGGATCCGACAACACGCCCCACGCGATGTCGTCGCCTTCGGTGGATTCGCGGAACCGTAGAAAGAGCGTATCCGACATCCTCAGGAAGGCTCCTCGTCGTCGTTTAGCTGCGTGATGAACCGAACGCCAAATTCACGAGAGATTACGAGCATCTCACCATTCGTCGGATTTCTGTGGACGATGCTCTCCATTCTAACCGTCTGATCAGCATAGCTGGATCGCACCCTGATTCGAAAAAATCGGCTGCGAACCGCCAACAGACGTACGTGTGGCGCAAGCTCCGGGACCTCACTGATCAACTGCTGGACGTTATCGTAGACTTGATCGCCCATCGCGATGGATTCCATCTGACCCGGGTCGAGCGCCGTCGAGATGGACCTCAGCACGGCGCCCTGCACCGTATTGATATTGATGCGACCATTGGTCGAAGGTAGCGCTGTGACGTAGGGAGCGAGTGCCAAGTACACTTCGTTGTCGATACCCGGGAGCAATCTCAGTTCGCTCACCGATGTGAAGTTGGCGTTTGCAGCGCGATATGGCGGATCTTGAAGAAGATATTGACCGTCTTCGGCCCCAAATCCATTGACGTCGAGATCCTTGTCCACCCAATCCGCCACCGCATCGGCGACATTCGGATCGAGCTTCAAGTCGACCAGCAGATTCTTGAACCGAGCGAGGTGCTCTCGCTGTAGCCGTCCCGAGCTCGCGAGCCAGTTCAAGTTGAACAGCCCATCGAGATCGGTGATCTGAATCTCGATTGCGCCCTGCTCTACTTCGAATGGCGCCATGACCTCCGCCCAGGCATCGGCGCGCGAATCCACATGGCCGCCGCCATTCGTTCCCGACTCCTCCTCGAAGTCCGCATACAGGATCTGTCTCGCATAGGCTTCGGCACCGAGCGCGTAGTTCAGCGCCTGACTCGAATACACCACCTGGCGAGTCTTGGCCACCGCCATGTGGTGGCGCGACAACATGTTGTACACGATGACACTGGCGAGCGCGGCCACCAGCATCACGGTGATGAGCGCGACACCGCGAGATCGTTGGCTCATCTCTCATTCCCCTCGGGCTGCGCATCGCCGGCCTGGCTCTGCTCTGGCAGCGACAGGGATGAGGCCTCGACGAATTGCAACTGGAACAAGCGAGTGATCTCGCCGAAAGGCGGTACTTCGAGGCGCAACTCGATGGCGGTGAGCTGCGGTTGTCCTTCGCCTTCCAGGTCGCTCACGCCGGGTGGCCAAAGCGGATAACCGTTGAGCTCCTGATCGAGATACTTGAGCTCCATCGCGTTGACGTCGCCGAGTAGCCGTTGTGTGTGCGGTAGCGAATCTTGGGCGCGATCGAGCACGCTCCAGAACTCGCGGCGAAGCTCTCCATCGACCAGTGCATAGCGCATTCGCTGCACATCGCTGCGTGCGATTGCCAGGGGATTGCGCCAGCCGAGCCGGGAGAATTCCAAACCACCGGCCATCCCGGTCATGAGCGAGGCCTGCGAGTCTCCGTACTCGTCGCGAATCGTTCGGTTGCTGATCTGGAGCAGGTCGCGTTCCATCAACTGTATGGCCCGCTGCAGCTCGTAGAGACGCTCCGCGCGCGCCTCGCTGCGCTCCGAGACGTCGATCACCCGGCCAAGCATGTGGCCGGACACGAGGCCGATGACCGCGAAGATCCCCACCGCGACCAGTATCTCGATCAACGTAAATCCCTGTGTTCGACGCATCAGTGGCGACCCACGAATCCAACGAGCCGACCCCAGGGCACCTCGTCGCTATCGTCGTCGAGAAACACTTCGAGCTCCACGCGCGTGAGATAGGGATTCGACGT
>JAPULC010000285.1 GCA_027295305.1 Gammaproteobacteria bacterium | reverse complement strand
TCACTGCCTTCACCGGCGAGTCCGAAGACCAACCGGCAGAAGACGTCGCCGACGCCGCCTGAGACCGTCAAAGCCTTCTTTCGTTCGTTGTAACCACAACCCTCCGGTGTGTGCGGCGGGTGCTGTCGGAGCGGGCCCTCTGAACGGAACGAGGAGTTGCGGCTCCTTATGGGTAAAGAGCGATGTACAAAGCAGCGACGATCGTCAGAGAGCCGGACAGGGATGTCCGGCGAACGGCAAGCGCAGACAGCACCCGTCGCGCGCGCCGGAGCTTCGTCAGAGAGTCCAGCGACACCCCTGTTTTGGTCTCTAAGATCTGGCGATCTCAGGCAGCGGCGGCTATATCTTCGGCTGGTTGTTCTTCGGACTGAGCGCTGAAGGCGGCGCGCACCACATCACGCGCCCTTTCACCGGAATCGCGAATCGTCTGGATGTTGTCGCGCCCGGCGTCGGTGAGCTGTTCCGCGACCTTCTGGAGATACTTCTTCTGCGAGCGCACGGCGTCCTGGAAACCGTCGGTCTCGGCGAGCTGCCTGGCTTGGTCGACCCCCTGAGTGATCGCCTCCGTGAGTGCGGTGCCCTGGCGCAGCAAGATCGCTGCCGTCGTCTCGACGTTCAGGAGAAGGAGGTTGGTGATGGGTCCGACGACGCGCCGGCGCAAGGTTTCATTGATTCTGGACATGGTGGGGAGATCTCTTGTGCACTGCAACAAATTGTGCAGTGCAATATACGGATCGGCCGATCGGAGGTCAAGCGTCGTTCGACGCCGAGGGCTCAGAGGGTGATCCCCGCGTGGCTTCCTCGGCGGATGACGTTGGCGCCTGGGCATTCTCGCCGTGGATCATGGAACGCCAGAAGCTCAGGTTCTGGTCGGCGAGCTGCTGCATCAGCTTCAGGGGGCTGCGCTCCATCAGTTGCTGGAGGCGCCGCTGATAGAGGCGCTGCTGGTCGAGAAAGGTCACCACGCTCTGCTCGAGATAGCGGCCCAGAAATCCCTGCATCGGCTGGCCGTAGAAGCGAATCAGGTGCTGCAGCACGCCGTTCGTGAGGAGCGGCTCGTGGCCTTCGATCTCCTGCTCGGCGATGATCTGCAGCAGCACGCTGCGGGTGATGTCCTTTTCGGTCTTGGATTCCACCACCTTCACCGACTCTTTGGCGAGGATCATCTGGCGCACGTCGTCGAGGGTCACGTACGTGCTCTTCTCGGTGTCGTACAAGCGGCGGTTGGGGTATTTCTTGAGTAGATGCACTTCTGCAGGAACCGGGACCGGATGGTGTCGATGATACACACCACGCTTGTGCGCTGCAAAAAACGGTGCACTGCAAAATAGCTGGTTTCGTCTGGAAACTAGCTCAGTCCTTGCGGCGTCGGCGTGCGGCCCGCTCGGCGGCGCGCATGGCCGCGCCGGCGATCCAGCCGATGCGGCTGCCCCCCGTGGGGCTGCCGGCTCCGCTGTTGACTGTCATCGCCACCGCAAGCTGTCGCTTCGGATCACACAGGGCCCCGCTGCCCCCGAATCCGTAGTGGCCAAAGGCATCACGGGTGCTGGCGCCAATGGCGAACGCGCGGTGATAGCCGAGGCGCCAGTGCATGGGAAGGTGCAGCACCCGGTCGCGGCGCTTGCTCTGGATCCTGGAAAGCATCTGCACGCGCTCGGATGATAAGAGCTGCACGTCGTCCAGCTTGCCGCCGCCGGCAATCATGGCATAGACCCGAGCAAGCGAGCGCGCCGTGAATTGTCCGTTTGCGGCGGGAATCACAGCTTGCACGGTCTCCTCGTCATTCCAATCGACAGTGTCGCGAAATGGGAAGAGCGCGGAGCTTGACTCGGCGAAGTCGATGCCGAGCTGCTGCAATCCGCGCACGGCCCAGCGCCGGATGTCGGCGGTCAATCCATGGGAGGTCTCCGGGGGGCCGACGACACCGTCGTCGGTGATCAGCTTTGCACGACGGTAGATCTCGTTGTGCGGTAAACCGATGAAGCAACCGTCGAGCCCGAGGGGTTCCGCAAGCTCCTCGAGCAGCACACGCTGAAGCGGCTTGTCGGTGATGGCTTCGATGAGGCCACCGATCAGCCAGCCGTAGGTCAACGCGTGGTATCCGTGAGCATCGCCGGGGGCATGGCAGGGCTCGGCGGCCGCAACCTGGGACTTCATGTGATCCCAATCCAGCATCTCGCTCGGCGTCTGCATCATTTCCGACGCTCGGTACAGCCCCGCTTCGTGACAGAGCAACTGGCGGATGGTGATCGTTTCCTTTCCGTTCACGGCGAATTGCGGCCAATGCTCGGCCACGTGATCTTCATAGCGCGCGAGGCCGTTCTCCACCAGCACGTGCAGAAGGGTAGATAGCACGCCCTTTGTCGTGGAAAAAGAAGGGGCTACGGTGTCCTCCAGCCAGGCATTGCCCTCGCGATCTTTGCTGCCGCCCCAGATGTCCACCACCTTCTCGCCGCGGTGATACACACAGACCGCCGCACCCCCCATCTCGCGGTCGGGAATCTGGCGAATGAGCACCGAAGCGACATCCGCGAAGTCCGGGTGCACGTGTCCATCGAGCATCTGTTTTCAACACCTCGTTACAATAAGAAAACGGGCCCTAAGGCCCGTCTTCTTTCATGCGACTGCATGCGATTGCGCCGTGGCGCAATCATCACATTCTCAGCACGCTTCGAACAGCCCCGCGGCGCCCATGCCACCGCCGATGCACATGGTGACGACACCATACTTCTGGTTGCGACGCTTCAGCTCGCGCAACACCGCGCCGGTCAGGCGCGATCCGGTCATGCCAAAGGGATGACCGATGGCGATGGCGCCGCCGTTCACGTTGTACTTCTCGGGGTCGATCCCCAGGCGATCGCGGCAATACAGGCACTGGGACGCAAAGGCCTCGTTCAGCTCCCACAGATCGATGTCGTCCACCGACATGCCCATGTACTTCAGGAGCCGTGGAACGGCGAATGCCGGTCCGATGCCCATCTCGTCGGGCTCGCACCCATGCACTGCGAATCCGCGGTAGTAGCCCATGGGCTCGAGGTTGAGTGCCTGAGCTTTCTCCTCGCTCATCACCAAGGTCATGGATGCCCCATCGGAGAGCTGACAGGCGTTGCCCGCCGTGACGGTGCCGTCTTCCTCGAACACGGGCTTGAGCTTCCCGAGACCTTCCCTGGTCGTGCCCGGACGATTGCACTCGTCGCGATCGACGCTCACTTCCACCAGGGATTCCTCACCCGTTTCCCGATCCACCTTGTTCATGGTGGCCGTCATCGGAATGATCTCTTCGGCGATCTTGCCGTCCTCGACGGCTTGGGCATATCGACGCTGGCTCTCGGTGGCGAACTGGTCCTGATACTCCCGCGACACCTGATAGCGGCGCGCCACCACTTCGGCGGTGTTGCCCATGGCCATGAACAGATCGGGCTTCTCGTCGAGAATACGCTGGTTCTGCTTGTACTTTCCGGGTTGACCGCGCCGTCCGCCCGTAATCGACTCCACACCGCCGGCGATGGCGATGTCGGAACAGCCGCTGGCAATCTGAGTGGCCGCGACCGAGATGGAATTGAGCCCCGAAGCGCACGCCCGGCTGATGCTCGAGGCGGCTACCGTGATGGGCAATTTGGACAGCACCACCGAGCGTCTCGCGAGGTTGCCCGCTTGCTCGCCCGACTGGCCCGCCATGCCGACAATGACGTCTTCCACGGCGTCGGGCTCCACCTGGTTGCGCTCGAGCAGCGCATCGATGCAATGAGCCACCAAGTCGTCGGAGCGGGTCAGATTGAACGAGCCCCGATGTGATTTCGCAAGTCCTGTCCGGACGCTGTCAACGATCACTACTTGAGTCATGATCCTCCTCCCCGGTTGTTTAGTTGGCACGATCTCGAGAAGGATCGTACACCCGTTTCACCACGCGCAAAACCATGAGAGGTTTGATTCCAGACAGGCTATAGAACTCTATCCTCGTTTGCCGTAATCGACCGTGAGCCAGCGCTGCGGTGTGACGACCACGACAATGCTCTCGCCGGAGCTATTGGCCTCGGCATATCGATTGCCTTGTTCGGGGCCGAGGTAGCGTCGCGCCATGGCGCGCAACTCATCGGTGCCATTGGCGTCGCGGATCTCGCTCACGGGACCTTCCACGGAGACATATTGATAAGGTGCGCTCTCGGTCTGTGCGCACAGACTCACCCGCGTGCCTTCTGCGACCAGCGCCCCTTTGCGTGAGTTGCGCCCGGTAATGAACCAGAGATTGCCCCCGGGTTCGTAGTCGTACCACACCGGCACGGTGAGTGGACCGCGGGACGGTTCGTCGAGTGCGAGCACCCCCACGTGAACGTCGGCGAGAAAGGTCTCGCGCTCGTCTCGTGTCATGTTGAAAGCCATGTCGCTATCCCCCCCTCGGGCTTCTATCGACGCTTCGTTTTCGGGCTCGAAAGCCGCGCCATGCGTTCGATCAGATCGACACATCGGTTCGAGTAGCCCCACTCATTGTCGTACCAGCACAGCACACGTGCATAGCCACCCGCCTGGGTGCTGGTGAACCAGGAATCGAAGATCGAGGAGTGGGGATTGCCGATCACGTCGCTCGACACCAGCGGCGCTTCGGAATACTCCACGATGCCCGCCAGCAGTCCGCTCGCTGCACGCTTGACCTCGGCATTGATCTCGGCGCGGTCGGGTTTCGCGCGCAGCTTCACCACGAGGTCGATGATGGAACCGTCCGCGACGGGCACGCGCACCGCGATGCCATCGAGACGACCCATCAGCTTCGGCAGCACGCTGCCGACGGCCCGCGCGGCCCCGGTGGTGGTGGGAATGATGTTCTCGCCCGCGGCGCGGCTTCTACGCAGGTCCTTGTGTGGGACGTCGGCGAGCCGTTGGTCGTTGGTATAGGCGTGCACGGTGCTCATGAATCCGGTCTCGATGCCGAAGGCGTCATCGAGCACCTTCGCAATCGGAGCGAGACAGTTGGTCGTGCAGGATGCATTGGACACCAGCCGATGCGCGGGTGAGAGCTCTTCGTCGTTGACACCGAGAACGATCATCGCGTCGATCTCGTCGCGGGGGGGCACCGTCAGCAATACTTTTGGCGCCCCAGCCTCGAGATGCCCTTCGAGCTCGGCACGGGTTCTGAAGGCGCCCGTCGACTCCACCACCATGTCGACGTTCATGCGAGACCAGCGAAGATTGGCCGGATTTCGCTCTTCCGACATCTCGATGCGCTTGCCGTCCACGAAGAGGGCTTCGTCATCGAAAGTGACGTCTTTCTCGAAGGTCCCCATGACCGTGTCGTACTTCAGCAGATAGGCGAGCGCCTGATTGCGATACACGTCGTTGATGGCGACGACCTCCATGTCGTCGCGCCGGCTCAGGATGCGGAAGATGGTGCGACCGACGCGCCCGAACCCGTTGATGCCGATGCGCGTGGTCATGCGTCGCGCTCTTTCAGGCTTGCGGCACGTATGCTTGCGAGCCGCTCGACGAGCTCGATTGCGCGATGGACATAACCCCAGCCGTTGTCGTACCACGCAATGCATTTCACGACGTTTTCGCCCAGCGCCGTGGTGGCGAGGGAATCGAAGATGCTCGAGTACGGGCTCGCTTTGACGTCGCTCGATACGATGGGGTCGCTCGTGTAATCGACATAGTGTGCGTAGTCGGCCTGAACCGCGGTACGCACCACCTCGTTCACCGCCTCCACATCGATGGGCTCCGTGGTAAAGCAGACCATGTCCACCAGCGAACCATTGGGTACGGGTACGTTCATGGCGAGGCTGTCCACCCTTCCCTCGAGCTCCGGAAACAGCTTCATCAGCATCTGGCCGGCATGGGTGTGCGTAGGGATGATGTTCTCGATGGCTGCACGGGAAAGTCGCAGCTCGTCGGCGGGCACGTCCGCCAGGCGTTGGGCGTTCGTGTACGCATGCACGGTGTTGAGAAAGAGAGATTCGATGCCGAACGCCCGCATCAGGATCTTGATGATCGGTGCGGCACAGTGCACCGTCCCGGAAGCGTTCGATATGATCGCGTGATCGGCATTGAGCTCGTGATCGTTCACGCCCATCACCACGGTGATGTCCGGCTCGTCGGTCGGCGGGGCACACAGAATGACGTGTTTCGCCCCTGCTGCCAGATGCGCGCGCATGTAATCCACGCTCCGATATTGCGCGCTGGCTTCGATGACGGTGTCGACGCCGAGCTCGCCCCAGTCGACGTCCCCCGGCTCGGCGCCGGAGAGCATCTTGAAGCGGCGGCCGGCCGCGTAGAGGTGTTTCCCTTTCAGTGAAACGGGATCTGGAAAGCGACCGAGAAGGGTATCGTAGCGCAGCAGATATTCGAGCCCGGCGTGGTCGGCTACATCGCTGATGGCGACCAGTCGAATGTCGTCGCGTCGGTAGAGCAACCGGAACAGGTTGCGTCCGATGCGTCCAAATCCCATGAGGCCGACGCGAATCATTGGCTGCCAGTGAGCGGTCGTCGAATCCGGTAGAAGGACAGTTTACCTATTCCGGAAATTGCCGTCCCTGGCAATTTCCTCTTGCGCTTCCGCAAACGCGGTTTGCGGAAGCTCCCATTTTCCTTGCTTTCCTGCAGCCGAGCTTCCGGAAAAGCGAAAAATGCCGGGGCATCCATGCCCCGGTCCTAGTGTCCGGACGGAAACTAGGACCGTTGTGGGAGGAATGCTCGGCGCAACGGAGAGCCCCACCGAACATTGCTACAATCCTTCGCCATGGCGAGTTCGGGTTTCAGGCAACGGGTCTTTCACGTCATCTTCGAGGCGGACACGCCGGGTGCCAAGGCGTTCGACGTCGCGCTGATCGCGGCGATTCTGTTGTCGGTGACCGCGGTGCTCCTGGACAGCGTGGGCGGCGTCCACGCACGCTACGGCGAGGCCTTCTACGTCGTGGAGTGGGGGTTCACGGTGCTGTTCACCGTGGAATACGTGGCGAGGCTCTGGTCCATCGGTAACGCGCGAGGCTACGCAAGAAGCTTCTACGGCATCGTGGATCTGTTGGGGATTCTGCCGACGTACGTGAGTCTGTTGATTCCGGGCGCCCAGTATCTTCTGGTGGTGCGGATCCTGCGGGTGCTCAGGGTATTTCGTGTGCTGCGCCTGATGCGCTACGTGGGCGAGGCGGATCTCCTCATCGATGCGCTGAGAGAGAGCCGACGCAAGATTGTCGTGTTCCTCTTCACGGTTTTCGCGTTGGTGGTGGTATTTGGCTCGCTGATGCATCTGATCGAAGGCCCAGAGAACGGCTTCGACTCGATCCCCATCAGCATCTACTGGGCCATTGTCACGATGACCACGGTCGGTTACGGGGATATCTCGCCGCATACGGCGCTTGGTCGTGTGCTGGCGAGCTTCATCATGATCACCGGCTATGGAATTATCGCGGTGCCGACCGGCATCGTGACGTTGGAGCTCAATGCGGCGGTGCGCCGCCGGGCGGTGACGGCGAGTGCCTGTCCCGAGTGTGGGGCCGAGGGTCACTCGGGCGAGGCGGTATATTGTTTTCGCTGCGGCACGCACATGTACCAGGCACGCCAAAGCACGGATTAGCGCACTAGCGAACCGGGGCATGGATGCCCCGGCAGGACCCGCTCTTTGCGGACTCTTTTGAAGAAGAGCACGCAGCAAAAGCAAGGGTTCTGGGAGCGCGGTGGTGGACCACCAAGATGAAGGCGAATTTACTTCGCCGGAGCGTGGGAAGAAATTCGCCCGGACGGCGAATTTCTGTACAAGAACTAGCTAAACCTCTCGCAGGAGTCGCTCGAGCGCTCGGACGTGATGGCGGCTCGTGTCGAGCTCTTCCAGCAGATCGAGGACCAGGGAGAGTCCTTCCATGTTGATGCCGAAGTCGCGCATGAGGTTGACGGCGCGGCGGGATCGCCGAACGGCGGGGTCGCCGAATTCCCAGTGGCCGCGATCGCCCGGGGCGCGGTAGCCCGCTGCGGGTTCCAGGATGCCGAATTCCACCATCTCCACGACGAAATCGGCAGGCGCCCCGGAGATCTCGCAAAGCTCCCTGAGGGTCACGAGCTGAAGGCCGATGTCTCCTCTTGCCACGGTCAGCCTCCGAATGCGCCGCGAACGTCGGCGCTCGACTCATGGGCGAGGGCCTCGTAGAGCTCCTTCTCCCGGGGTGACAGTGCATCGGGCACCACCACTTTGAAGATCAGAAACTGATCTCCAGGCGGCTCGCCGGGCAATCCGCGTCCGCGAAGGCGCAAGCGCACACCAGAGCTCGTCCCCGCCGGCACTTTCACGGAGACCTTGCCGCCGAGCGTAGGCACTTCGATGTCCGCTCCGAGGGCCGCCTCAGCGGGACTGATGGGCACGTTCATCATCACGTCGCGCTCGTCGAGCACGTAGTGCGGATGTTCGCGGATGTGGATCTCGAGAAAGAGATTTCCGCGCTCACCCCCCTGAGTGCCGTGTGCGCCCTGTCCGCGCAGCCGAATTTCCTGGCCCTCGCACACACCCTTCGGGATTTTCACGCGCAGCGTTTTACGTTTCTCATCCGCCACGTCAAAGCCGCGACGCTCGATCAGCTGCGGGAGTGCAAAGCTGATCTCCCGCTCTACGCCGTTGAAGGATTCCTCCAGCGTGATCTCGAGGCGGTAGCGAAGATCCTGACCGCGTGCGGTGAACGGGGTGCGACGTCCGCCGGGACCTGCGCCTGCGCCTCCGAATGTGTCGCCGGACGAGCCGGTGAATGTGTCGCCGGATGCGCCGCCGAAGATCGCGTTGAAGAAGTCGCTGAAGGTGCCGGCATCGGCCCCGGTATAGCCTCCGCCGCGGAACTGCCACTCACGGTCGCCGAAGGTCTGGCCGAAGGTTTCGGGATCGAAACCCCCCGCGCGGATCTGCTCGTAGGCAGCGCGCTTCTCGGGATCCTTCAGCACCTCGTAGGCTTCTCCCACCTCCTGGAACTTCGCCAGAGCATCCGTGTGGTCGCTGACATCGGGATGATACTTGCGTGCAAGCTTGCGATACGCACGCTTGATGTCCGCGTCCGAGGCGTCTTCGGAGACGCCGAGAATGCCGTAGTAGTCCTTGAACTCCATGGAATTGCCGATGGTCAAAGCCCCCGGGGTGAGCCTGTCGAACCCCTGGGGTGAGCGAGTCGAACCCGGGTAGAAAATGGCATCACCACCCGCCGAATTCAAGGGTGGGTCGGGAACGCTCTATTGTGTCGTGAGGGTTCGTCACTACAATATGCACCCCGCTGCTCCCGCACCCGATCCAGTTTCCTCAACGAAAGGAGATGTCATGAGCGAGAACTCTCTCGACAGCCTCGGCACCCGCCGTGCCCTGAACGTCAACGGCAAGGCCTATCACTACTACAGCCTGCCGGCGGCAGAGCAAGCGGGCATCGGCGACGTCGAGAGGCTGCCGGTATCACTCAAGATTCTGCTCGAGAACCTTTTGCGATACGAGGACAACGACACCGTCAAGCTCGAGGACATCAAGGCACTCGGCGGCTGGGCCGCCAATCCCCCGCCGGCAAAGGAGATCGCGTTTCGCCCCGCTCGCGTGCTGATGCAGGATTTCACGGGTGTGCCCGCGGTCGCGGATCTTGCCGCCATGCGCGGCGCGGTGGTGGGGGCCGGTCTCGACCCGAAGCTCGTCAATCCACTGTTGCCGGTGGATCTCGTCATCGATCACTCGGTGATGGTGGATCATTTCGGCTCAGCGAATGCGTTCGATGAGAACGTGGAAATGGAGATGGCGCGCAATACCGAACGCTATCGCTTCCTTCGCTGGGGGCAGCAGGCCTTCGACAACTTTCGGGTGGTGCCGCCGGGAACCGGCATCTGTCACCAGGTGAATCTCGAGTTCCTGGCGAAGGCGGTGTGGACTCGCGAGCAGAACGGGGAGACGGTGGCCTATCCGGATACCCTGGTCGGCACCGACAGCCACACGACGATGATCAATGCGCTCGGGGTGCTCGGTTGGGGCGTCGGCGGCATCGAGGCAGAGGCCGCCATGCTCGGACAGCCCATCTCGATGCTGATTCCCGAGGTGATCGGGTTCAAGCTGGCCGGCGGGTTGCCCGACGGCATCACGGCCACCGATCTCGTGCTGCGGGTGGTGGAGATGCTGCGTGAGAAGGGAGTCGTCGACAAGTTCGTGGAATTCTATGGCGACGGGCTTGATCACCTGTCCCTTGCCGACTGCGCAACGATTGCGAACATGGCGCCGGAATACGGCGCCACCTGCGGCTTCTTCCCCATCGATGCCGAGACGCTTGCTTATTTGCGCCTGTCGGGACGCGATGAGGAAACCGTAGCGCTTGTGGAAGCCTACGCGAAGGCGCAGGGGATGTTTCGTGACGCGGACAGCGTCGATCCGGTGTACACCGATAGCCTGCATCTGGATCTTGCTTCGGTGGAGCCGAGCCTCGCAGGTCCGCGCCGCCCTCAGGACCGCGTGCCCATGTCGCGTCTGAAAGACGCATTCGCTGAGACCTTGGAGCT
>JAPULC010000284.1 GCA_027295305.1 Gammaproteobacteria bacterium | reverse complement strand
GTCTCCATGGGTTGCTGGCGGACTTTCGTTTCCACCATGGTGACTATGATGAGGCCCTGATGGAAATTCGCCAGGTGAAGGATCGGGACCCTATGCTGCTGGCGGATGTCGAGAAGATGATCGAATTCATGCATGCGCCGATGAGCACCGTGGATCTTGACGACCCTGAGATGGCATTTGCAGTGTACGCTGCCCGCGGCGACCTGGATGCCGCTTACGCACTCGCCGAGACCTTGGCCAAGCAACGCGGGGTGATGTTGGATCGATTGTGGGCACCCGCCTTCAAAGAATTCCGATCCGATCCTCGTTTCGTCCCCCTGATGAAGAGCATCGGTCTCACGGATTACTGGCGACGCTACGGCTGGCCCGACGCCTGCCGTCCGGCGGGAGAGGGTCTCGCCTGCGGCTAGATGAGTGTCTCGGCTAACACTTGGTATCGAATGGGTGAGTTGTTTGACGCGCCATCGGCTCGATTGAAAGACGGTTCCTCGATCCGGTGCAGCAGCACCCAATTTCGAGGATCTACGATACAGGCGCTCACAGGCACGACGGCAAGCCACCACGGCCCGGAAGCTCAAGAGCCCGGTCAGCGCTACCAATATCTCCATTTGACCGTGCAGAAAGTCGATCGCGCGGATCTCGATCGAGTGCCGGCTCCAATTTCAATGTCACCTCAACTCTTGCGAGAGAATGTGCTGTACCTACCCGAAAGCAGTTATGCCTACGACATTCTCATCCGCAATGGCGAAGGGACGTATTGCTCCAACGGTGCCGTTTGCATGGAATTGATGCTGGACGATGAACACCCATCAGCTAACGGTTCACTTCGAAAAAGCAGAGAGGTAGCCGAAGCTCATCGCAGCGGACTACTCGACGATGCCGGCAAGTCCAAGGCGGACTTCAGGCTGCAGATCAAACCCGCTATGCGTAGGTTAACTGCATTGCTGGACTCGGGGCATCTGCCGAGCAACGAGTCGCAAGTAGAAGTGCTTTTTGGACACTGGTACGAACAACATACCAATGAGCTGGTATTGACGCCTTTGTGGCCACATGACGATCCAAGCTCACTGGAACGCTTGGAGATTCAGTTCGTTCGAAACACTCGACGAAGGGACTTTCGGATTACCGATCTGTTTGAGGATGAAAGTTACCTCTGAACACTCGGACCATTTTAGTACTCCGCCTTAGGATCGAACGCGTCCTGCAGCCCGTCCCCCAGGAAGTTGAACGAGATCACGGTGACGAAGATGAAAAGCCCCGGATAGACCGCGAGCATCGGTGCTTCCCAGATGGTCTCCTGGGCGTTCGTGAGCATGTTGCCCCAGCTCGCCATCGGGGGCTGGATGCCGAGTCCGAGAAAGCTCAACACCGACTCGAGCAGGATCACGTTGCCGACAGCGAGCGTCACCGCCACGATGATGGGGGAGACCAGGTTCGGCAGGATGTGGCGGAACATGATCCGTGAATGACTGCCCCCGGAGCCCACCGCCGCGAGAACGAAATCCTGCTCTTTGATGCTGAGTGCCGCGCCACGCACGAGGCGCGCCACCGTGGTCCAGCCGA
Organism: Gammaproteobacteria bacterium; assembly: GCA_027295305.1. Classification (GTDB taxonomy): domain Bacteria; phylum Pseudomonadota; class Gammaproteobacteria; order Pseudomonadales; family Azotimanducaceae; genus JAPULC01. The sequence goes on along the minus strand of JAPULC010000284.1, from coordinate 2,506 downwards.
GAAGCGCCACGATGATCACGATGCGAAAAAAGCTCACATCCTCCGACTGAACAATGGCATCGGGAAGCCCCAGTTTCTCGAGATCCAGCGCCGCCAGCACGATCAGAAGCGGCAATCCCGGCAACGCCAGTACGGCGTCGGTGAGGCGCATGAGCGCCGTATCGAGGCGACCGCCGAAGTAGCCGGCAACAAGGCCAACGACCGTACCGATGGTCGCGGCCACGCTCGCCGCTGTGAGCCCGACGAACAGTGAGACCCGTCCTCCGTAGAGCAGGCGCACGAGCACGTCGCGGCCGAGCTCATCGGTCCCGAGTAAGTGATCGCTGGACGGCGCACCCATGCGGTTGAATAGATCGATGTCGTTTGAATCGACCCCGAGGGCCTGCTCGATGATGCCCGCCAACACCACGATGACGATGAGGGCGATCAATACCCCCGCACTTGCCATCGCGAGCTTGTGCCGGCGCAGGCGCCGCAGCGCGAGCAACAGTGGGGCGTTGGGATTCACCTCTTGCGGGCCCCGACGACGATTCTGGGATCGAGCCAGGCGTAGCAGATATCTGCCAGCAGGTTGCCGGTGAGAACGAGGCTCGTGGCGAATAACAGCGCCACCAGGGCGAGGTTGTAATCGTTGCCCATTATCGCATCGAAGATGAGCTTGCCCATGCCGGGCCATGCATAGATGGTCTCGGTGATGAGCGCCCCGGAGAACAGGAATCCGAAGTCGAGCGCGAGAATGGTCACGAACGGAATCATCGCGTTGCGCAGCGCGTGCATCCAAAGCACCCGCACGCGTCCTGCACCCTTTGCTCTCGCCGTGCGCACATAGTCCTGGCGCAGCACCTCGAGCATGGCTGCGCGCACGTAGCGCGCATGTCCGCCAACGCTCGCGATGGTCAGGGTTGCCGCGGGTAGTACGATATAACGCGCGTGCTCGATAAATCCCGATCCCTCCGCTGCGATCCCCCCTGCCGGGAGCCAACCCAGAACCACCGCGAACAAAATCATCAACATCAGCGCCATCCAGAATTGGGGTACCGAGATGCCGGCAAACGCAATCAGGTTCACCGTGTAGTCGAAACCGGAGCGCGGACGCGACGCCGCCAGTGCCCCGATGGGAACGGCGATACACACGGACATCAGAAGTGCGATTGAGAGAAGCAGCACCGAGTTCTTCAGCGCAGGAAGCAAAACGTCGAGCACGGGATGTGAAAAAAGCCGCGAATAGCCGAGATCTCCCGAGAGCGCGGCGGTGAGCCAGTTCCAGTAACGCTCGTAGATGGGCAGATTCAGGCCGTACAGGTCGCGCAATCGTTCAGCGTCGTCGGCCGTCATTTGGGGGTCGGCGCTGATCATCAGATCGATGGGATCCCCCGGCATCAACCCGATGAGCGTGTAGATCACGAACGACATGATGAACACGACAACCAGCGACTGCGCTGCGCGCGCGAGCAGAAAACGTCTCACGCCACCGTGTCCTGCAGATGACAGGCCACGCGATGCTGCGCATCGCCTTTGTGGTTCGAAAGCTCAGGGGGGTCTGAGCGGCATTGGTCCACCGCATGCGGACAGCGCGGATGGAAGTGACAACCCGACGGCGGGCTCAACGGGCTCGGCGGGTCGCCTTGCAGAATGCGTCCGATGCGCCCCTTGCTGTGCGTGATGGAAGGCACAGAGCGCAAGAGCGCCTGGGTGTACGGATGAACGGGATTAGCAAAGAGCACGTCCTTGGGTGCGATCTCGACGATCTTGCCGAGATACATCACCGCGACACGATCGGCGAGATGATGAACGACGGCCAGATCGTGACTGATGAAGAGATAGGTCAACCCAAAGGTTTCGCGCAGATCCACCAGCAGATTCAGGATCTGGCTCTGCACCGAGACGTCCAGCGCAGATACGGGCTCATCGGCGACGACGAACTCCGGGTGCAGGACCAACGCACGGGCGACGGTGATGCGCTGGCGTTGACCGCCGCTGAACTCGTGGGGGTATTTCTTCAGATCCTCCGGTGCAAGCCCAACGGCCTCGAGGAGGTCCGCGGCTTTTTCGCGTCGCTCCTGCGGTGAATAGAGTCCGAAGTTCTGCATCGGCTCGGTGAGCATGGCCTCGACGGTGTGGCGTGGATTCAAGGACGACACCGGATCTTGAAACACCATTTGCACGTGGCGGCGAAGGGGCTTCAGCTGCGCTCTACGCAAGCCCACCACGTTCTGGCCGTGGATCGAAAGCTCACCCGACGTGGGTTCCAGGAGGAGCGCGAGCATGCGCCCGAGGGTCGTCTTGCCGCATCCGCTTTCACCGACGAGCGCGAGGGTCTCTCCGGCGACGATGTCGAAGTTGACGTGCGAGACTGCCGTGACCCTTCGCTTGACGCCGCCTCGTGCGGATGTGAACTGCTTGGTGAGATTACGCACCGATACGAGGGTTTTACTCACCGGCGCTCACCTCCAGACATGCGACGCGATGCGCATCCGCGATTTCTATCAGGGGCGGTCGCTTCTCG
>JAPULC010000283.1 GCA_027295305.1 Gammaproteobacteria bacterium | reverse complement strand
AATTCGCCGTCCGGGCGAATTTCTTCCCACGCTACGGCGAAGTAAATTCGCCTTCGCTCCCAAAACCCTTGCTTTTGCTGCGAGTTCTTCCGCAAAAAGATCCGCAAAAGGCGGGCTTTGCTTAGGGCAGCCGCACGGCTGCCCCGGCATCCATGCCCCGGATCGCTAACGCTCTTTTCCAGAAATTCGCCGTCCGGGCGAATTTCTTCCCACGCTACGGCGAAGTAAATTCGCCTTCGCTCGCTATTTCTTCAAGGCAAAAGACTGTGTACATCCACAGGGCTCGACTCGTTTTGTGCCTCACCCTTGTCTTTGCCTGCAATAGTCTTTCCTGCAACCTGCCAGAAGCTGTATCCGGGATATTTCCCGACACCATTAATCAGCAGGTGTTCCTTCTCGTAGATCAGATTGTCCCGGTCGTACTCACAGATCTCGAAATCCGGCGTGAGCTGAATCGCGTAGGTCGGACAAGCCTCCTCGCACATGCCACATAGGATGCAGCGCGAGAAATTGATGCGGAAAAACTCCGGATACCAGCGTCCGTCTTCCTCCTTCTCGGTCTTCTGCAACGCGATGCAATCCACCGGACATGCCACTGCGCAGAGATTGCACGCCACACAACGCTCTTCACCATCGGGATCTCTCGTCAAGACGATGCGCGCGCGATAACGCGGTGCGAGGTAAGGCATCTCCTCCGGATACTGAACCGTCTCGATTCTAGAGAAGGTGTGCTGAAGGATCGTCCAAATGGTTCTAAGCTGACTCCACACGATCTAGCGCCCCTATTCCATCGCAAGCACGAACGCCCCGGTCACCAACAGATTCACGAGGGCGAGGGGCAGCAGAATCTTCCAGCCGAAGGACATCAGCTGGTCGTATCGCGGGCGGGGAATGGCAGCCCGCAGCAGAATGAACAGGTTGATGAATATCCCCGTCTTCGCGGCGAACCAGATGAACGGCGGCAGCCACGACGGCCCGAGCCATCCGCCGAAGAAGAGCGTGACCAACATCGCCGAGGTGATAATTACACCGAGGTATTCACCCACCATGATGAGGGTGAACTTCATTCCCGAATATTCGGTATGAAAGCCAGCCGTCAGCTCGTGCTCGGCTTCGGGCAGGTCGAACGGTGCACGATGTGTCTCTGCCAGGCCGGCGATGGCGAACACGACGAATCCGACAATCTGAGGAATGACGAACCAGACGTCCTCCTGCGCATGCACGATGTCGACCAGGCTGAACGAACCCGTGAGCATGACGACGCCGAGCAGCGACAGACCCATGAATACTTCGTAGGTGATCATCTGCGCCGCGCTTCGCAGCGATCCCAGCATCGAGTACTTGTTGTTCGACGAAAGCCCTGCAAGCAGCACCCCGTACACGCCTAGCGAAGTCATCGCAAGGAAGAAGAGCAACCCGATGTTGAGATCGATGATCGTGAGTCCCGGTCCGAAGGGCACCACGGCAAAGGGCATCAGCATCGCCCCGGCAATAATGGTAGGCGCGAGGATAAACAGCGCCTTGTCGGCGAATTGCGGAACCCAATCGTCCTTCGTGAGGAGCTTCACAAAGTCGGCGACGACCTGGAACACGCCGAAGGGACCGACTCGATTCGGCCCCAGGCGATCTTGCCAGAAGCCGAGCAAACGCCGTTCCCACCACACGAGTATCGCTGCGAGACCAAAGGCTCCGAGAATCACCGGTCCGATCAAGATGAATTCGATCGCCATCTCTAGCCCCGGGCAATCAAGTTTTCGGAGGCCGATCGCCGAGGCACGAAGTCAGGATCATGCTCCAGGGTCACAGGACCGCCGGGGGCGATGCTCCAGGAGCCCGGCACTCCACGCAGGTAACCCACTGCGCCTCGCGGCATGTGATCGCTGAGCTTCACCTCGAAGCTGAGCGCGCGATCTCCTGCTTCGCATCTCACCCCGTCCCCAGCCGCTACGCTTAGCCGTTCGGCATCGCCGGGGTTCAGCACGACGTAAGGCGCCGGTGCGCGCTCCGCGATGGGAGGCGATTGCATGGTCAGCTCATCGCTGCCAAATACGTGGTCCAGCGCCAATAACGTGAATCCGGCATCGGCAGCAGCGAATGGCCGAGGCACGACACCGTAGCGCGGAGCGTTGCCCCCCGCGCGGCCATCGAACAGGCGGATGCCGGGATCTCCTCCGAGAAGTGCGCCTCCGACTTCCTTCTGATAGCGCATCACGGATTGGTTCGAGTTCCAACCTGGCGACCAGACATAGGGGATCAGCGCACTCGACTGACCGGCGTTCAAGCCTTCCATCGAAAACGAGAAGGGTGATTCCTCATCCACCGTGGCCTTCGGCTCATGAACGTTCACGTCTGCGTGCATCGCAGTGCGCCCGCTGTAACGGTGGGTCTGCCGCGGAATCTTCATGTGCGCGTCTGCCCGATACTCTCGCGATGGCGCAACCGCGCGCAACTCCGAAAGCTCGGGAATAGCCGATGCACAGGCAGCAATGACATCGTCGATGTGGTCCCACCCGAGATCGTTGCGCCCCGAATGCTCTGCCGCCTTGACGAGCCAGCGCCATGAGGGCTGGATGTCGCCGCGCGGCTCGAATACCTGATAGAAGCGCTGTGCACGCAGCTCGCTGTTGACGTAGGTGCCTTCGCTTTCGGCAAAGCTCGCGGCCGGCAGCACCAGCGTTCCACGCTCGAGGGTATCGTTCTCGAGGACATCGATTGCCACCACGTTTGCCGCGGCATTCAGTGCCTTCTCTACGCGCCGGGGATCGGCGCGCCGGAAGAGATCGTTCTCGAGCACGATCACGCTCTTTGCCTGCCCGGATTCGATCGCACCGAGTGCAGCCTCAACGGAAAGAGAACCTTCGATGAGGCCGGCTCCGAACGTGTTCGCCTCCGGTACGTTCAACATCAGCGCCACGTCTTTACCCGCGTCCTTCAGCGCAGACGCAACGCTCGCCGCCGCTTGAATCACCGCTTCGCTGCCTGCTCCGATACCCGATACGACCAGCGGACGCTCGGCTGCGCTAAGCGCTGAGATTGCACCGCGGACGAACGCCGTCTCGGAGAGCTCTGACGGCCCAGCAAAGCTGCTGTCGATGCCTGCCGCCACGGCAAAACCCATGCGCGCGAGGTCGACAGGCGCACCATGTGTCGTTGCGGTGGCGATATCGTCGATGCGCGTTGGCAAGAGCGTCGCGGAGAATAGCGGGCTCAGCTGGTGTTGCGCATGCCCGCGCACACCCGCGTCCTGCCAGAGTGGAATGCCGGCAGGGCCGGCCATCTCGAGGGAACGATTGCCTACGCTCTGTCGCAGTGCCAGGCCGAGGCGCGGGGCGGTGTTGGAGACATCCTCGCCGAGCACCAGCACCGCATCGGCGGCCTCCACCTCCTTCATGCTGGGGTTCCTGAACGCGCCAGAACGCATGATCTCGAGGGCGCCCTGCACCAGCTTCGCATCAGCGTCGCCGATACCGTTCGAGAAGCTCTCCTCGCCGACCAATGCACGCAACACGAAATTCGCTTCCACCGATGCTCGCGGAGATCCGATGCCAATCACCGAACCGTCACGGATGACCTCACTCAAGCGCTCGAGCGCTGCATCTTCTGTCACGGCTTCGAAGCTTCCATCTTCGGTGCGCACCCCCGCATGCGGAAAGCGCAAGTCGCTGTTCACGAAGCCCGTGCCAAAGCGGCCACGATCGCAAAGGAAGTAACCGTTCACCTCACCGTGATAGCGATTGTGAACGCGCATGAGTCTGCCGTAGCGTTCACTCGGAATAATGTTGCAGCCCAGCGCACAACCCGGACAGACCGAGGGGGCCGACTGGAGGTCCCACTTGCGCGTGTAGGTTACGCTGAACGGCTTGTCGGTGAAGACGCCCGTAGGGCAGACCTCCACCAGATTTCCGGCGAACTCGCTCTCGAGCACGCCATCGTCGGCGCGGCCGAAATACATCCGATCGCGCGAACCGAACGCCTCGAGGTCCGTTCCGCCTGCGTAATCACGGTAATAGCGAACGCATCGATAGCAGGTGATGCAGCGGTTCATCTCGTGGTTGAGAAACGGGCCGAGATACTGATTGCGAAACGTGCGCTTCTGGCCACGGTAGCGACGAAACGTGTGCCCCGTCATCACCGTCATGTCCTGCAGGTGGCATTCGCCCCCTTCTTCGCATACCGGACAATCGTGCGGGTGATTGAGCATCAGCCACTCGATGACCTCTGCACGAAACTCCTTTGCCTGGCTCGCCTCGATCGAAAAGCGCGCGCCCTGCGCAACCGCAGTCATGCACGCCATCGCGAGACGCCCGCGCTCGTCGTTCTCGTCCTGGTACTGGATCACCGCGCACTGGCGGCACGCACCCACGGAGCCCATGGCCGGATGCCAGCAGAAGTACGGCAGGTCCAGGCCCGCGGACAAGCAGGCTTGCAGAAGATTTTCACCCTCTTTCACTTCGTACGGTTGTCCGTCTACATAGATCGTGGGCATGAGATCCGGGCCTAGCCTCTCGGGTTGTAGGGACAGCGACCGTCCCGGATATGGGTTTCGAAGTCTTCACGAAAATACTTGAGCGCACTCGCCATGGGCTCGATGGCACCATAGGCATGCAGACAGAACGTCTTGCCCACGCCTCCGATGAGCTCGCAGTTTCTGTCGAGCAGCTCCAAGTCGCCGTCCTCTCCTCTCCCTTCCTCGATGTCGGTCAACAATTGCTCGAGCCAGGGCAGGCCGTCGCGGCACGGTGTGCAGAATCCACAAGACTCCTGGGCAAAGAAATGCTGGAGATTGCGCGCCATGTCCACCGGACAGATGGTGTCGTCCATGATGATCATCGTGCCTGTGCCCATGCGGCTGCCCGCGGCTTCGATGGTGCCGTACTCCATCTGCAGGTCCAGATGCTCTTCCACCAGAAAATCCGTGGACGCTCCTCCGGGGAGAATGCCCCGAAGGCGGTAACCTTCCTGCATTCCGCCGGCATGTTCCTCGATGATCTCGCGGATGGTGGTGCCCATGGGCAGCTCCCACAGGCCGGGATTGTTCACGCGTCCGGATACGCCGTAAAGCTTCGTACCGGCGTCCTCCCCAAGGCCGAGACCGTGAAACCACTCAGCACCGTTGGCGATGATGCTCGGCACGTTGCACAAGGTCTCGACGTTATTCACGATCGTCGGACGTCCCCATGCGCCACTCGCCGGGGGAAACGGCGGTTTGCTGCGCGGCTGAGCGCGTTTGCCCTCCAGCGCATTCAGAAGCGCCGTCTCCTCACCGCAGATATAGCGCCCGCCGGAACGGTGCACGGCAAGCTCCAGCGTGACACCCGAGCCGAAGATGTTGTCGCCGAGATAGCCTTTGCTCTGCACGTCGGCAATGGCGCGGCTCAACTGCCGCGCCCCTTCGTGGAACTCACCGCGCAGGAAGATATAGCCGCGATCGGCTTGAATGGCATATGCACCGATGATCATGCCCTCCACGAGCAGGTGGGGGTCGTGCTCGATCAAATAACGGTCCTTGAACGCGCCGGGTTCCATCTCGTCGCCGTTGCACACGAGATATTTGTGCCCGTCACCTGCGGCATCTCCCATGGGCACGAAGCCCCACTTCACGCCAGTGGGGAAACCGGCGCCGCCGCGGCCGCGCAAGTTCGAATCCCGCACGATTGATTGGACCTCTTCCGGCGACATGGACGTCACGACACGGCGGGCAACGTCGTACCCACCTGAGCCTTCGTAGGCGTCCATCGTCACCAAGCCCCCCGCGGACTCGATGCGTTCAGTTAATGGCTTCTCACTCATCTGGCTAAAGGCTTTTCACACATTCTGGCTAAAGGCTTCTCGCACGTTTTTGGCTAAAGGCTTCTCACTCATAACGCCCCAAAATTTCATCGAGCCCATCGGGGGTGACGTGGGTGACGAGATCGTCGTCGATCATCATGACCGGCGCGCGATCACAGGCGGCAAGACACACGAGGGGGCGCAGTGTGAAACGATCGTCCGGTGTCGTGCCGCCGAGTTTCACACCGAGCTTCTCCTGCAACGCTGCACACAGGCCATCGCAGCCCATGACGTAGCAGCTCACGCTGTCGCACATCATGATCACGTGGCGCCCCACCGGCTTACGAAAGATCAGGTTGTAGAACGTCGCGATGGAGTCGAGGGCGTCCGGCGACATGCCGAGCAATTTTGCAATGGCGTGCAGGCTTTCGTCCGACACCCAGCCGCGATGCTCCTGCACGACTCTCAAGGCATCGATGGCTGCGCTCTCACGGTCCGGCAGATGAGTGATTTCCGCCTCTATCTCCGCGATCTCCTGCTGCGACAGCGTTTCAATGAGATTGTCGATTGCTTCGCTCATCGCTGGCTGCCAACAGCTTGCAGAAAGACGCCCCCAGCGGCGTTTCTGCGCCGCGTGTCCACACTCGCGATGGCAGGATGCTTGTTCAGCATCCCGCTAACGATCCACGTCCGCCATCACGAAGTCGATGCTCGCGATGATGGCGATCAGGTCTGCAATCATGAATCCACGGCTGATGAACGGAATCATCTGCAGATGAGGGAAGCTCGGCACACGGATGCGGTTCCGATAGGGCATCGTCCCGCCATCGGATATCTCGTAGTACGAGTTCAAGCCCTTGGTGGCCTCGACGGTGACCGAGCATTCTGAGGGCGGAATGACGGGGCCCCAGCTGACATTCAAGAAATGCTGTATGAGCGTCTCGATGTCCTGCATCGTGCGCTCTCTCGGCGGCGGGGTAGTCAGCCGATGGTGCGCCTTGTACGGTCCCGCCGGCATGTTGTCGACGCATTGACGGATGATGCGCAGGCTCTGTCGGATCTCCTCGACCCTGACCACACAGCGATCGTAGGTGTCGCCGTTCTGCGCCGTCGGAATGTCGAACTCGAACTGATCGTAGCCGCCGTAGGGCCGTTTTTTGCGCAAATCCCACTCGAGTCCCGTGGCTCGAAGCCCCGGGCCCGTGACTCCCCATTCGAGGGCTTCGGCGGTGTTGTAGGCACCGATATCGACGCTGCGCCGCTTGAGGATGCCATTTTGAAGCACCATCTTGTCGTATTGCGCCAGACGCTTCGGCATGTAATCGCAGAAGTCGCGCACCATCGTTTCCCAGCCGTCGGGGAGGTCCTGGGTGACGCCACCGATGCGAAACCAGCTCGGGTGCATGCGGCCGCCGGTAATGGCTTCGATTATCGAGAGCAACCGCTCGCGGTCCACGAACATGTAGAAGACCGGAGACATCTGGCCGACGTCCTGAGCGAAGGTGCCGTAAAAGACCAGGTGAGACGAGATGCGGAAGAGCTCCGCCAACATGATTCGAATCACCTTGGCTCGATCGGGCACTTCGATCCCGGCCATCTTCTCCACCGCCATCACGTAGGGCATGTTGTTCATCACCCCCCCGAGATAGTCGATGCGATCGGTGTAGGGAATGTAGGTGTGCCAGGACTGACGCTCACCCATCTTCTCCGAGGCGCGATGGTGATAGCCGATGTCCGGCACAGCCTCGACGATGATCTCGCCGTCGAGCTGCAGCGCGATGCGAAACACCCCGTGAACGCTCGGATGATTCGGGCCGAGGTTCAGGAACATGAAGTCGGTATGCTTCGCCTTCGTCGACATGCCCCACTCTTCGGGGATGAAGCGCAACGCCTCCTGCTGTGAATCCTGAAACTCCTCGGACATCGAGAACGGATCCATCTCGGTGGCCCGCGCCGGATGATCCTTTCGCAGCGGATGGCCTTCCCAGTTCGGCGGCGTCAGTATCCGTCGCAGATTCGGATGGCCTTCGAAGTCGACGCCGAACATGTCGAACGCTTCGCGCTCGTACCAGTTGGCGACCGGAAACACCGACGTGATCGACGCAACGCGTGCATCGTTCTCGGCGAGGGCCACCTTGATGCGAAGGTCCTCGTTGCGGTCGATGGACAGCAGATGATAGAAGACGGTGAAGTCCGAGCTCGGCTGGCCGTCGCGGTGCTGACGCACACGCTCATCGATGCCCGACAGGTCGTACAGCATGGGATAGGGACGGTCGATCTCGGTCTTCAGAAAGCCCATGACTTCGGTGATGCGCTCCCGCGGCACCCACACGGTCGGGATCGCATCGACCGTCACCTGGGCGTGACAATCGTCGCCGAATCGGGCTCTCAGCTCTCCGACGACCCCCGGTGACACGGCGGCCTCATGTGTGGTCGCTTCCGACATGTTCCGACCTATATCAGTCCGTCCTCGGTGACTTCGCGCGGAGCAGATCCTTGGACAGAGGCGCATCACCCACAGTGCTGGGCACCGCGAGGTCCGTGGCCTTCATTCGCTCAGGCGTCCGGAGATCCCTTTGACTGGTTTTGAGCTTGCTCGGCACCCCCTCAGCATCGAGCACCCAGCTGAGGGGCCGACGCTCCTGGGCCACCGATTCCTGCAGCAATATCAGACCCTGAAGCAACGCTTCCGGGCGTGGCGGGCAACCGGGGACGTAGACGTCCACCGGAAGGAACTTGTCCACTCCCTGCACCACGCTGTAGACATCGAACATGCCGCCCGAGTTGGCGCAGGAGCCCATGGAGATCACCCATTTGGGCTCGAGGAGTTGCTCATAGAGAAGCTGAACCACCGGCGCCATCTTTCTGAACACGGTGCCGGAGATGACGATGAGATCCGCCTGGCGTGGGGTTGCGCGGATGACCTCGGCGCCGAAACGTGCGATGTCGTGACGCGACGTGAACGCAGTCGCCATCTCCACATAGCAGCACGAGAGCCCGAAGTTGAAGGGCCACAGCGACTTGGAGCGTCCCCAGGCAATCATGTCTTCGAGCTTCGCCATGAGCATGCCCTTGGCGAGCTGCGCGTCGTAGACTTGGTCCGCGCCCGCCATGGACTCGCCGGGCTCTACCTTGACCAAACGCCACCTCATGCCGCTTCCTCCTTGACGACCGAGTAGCCAGGGCGGCCCGAACGTTTCTTCACACCCCAGTCGAGCGCCCCGGTGCGCCATTCATAAACGAGCGCCACCAGCAAAATGAAGATGAAGACCGCGCAGCCGAAGTAGCCGCGCCAGCCGAGCTCGTAAAACGCCACCGCCCAGCCGAAGATGAAGATCGTCTCGAGATCGAAAATCACGAAGAACATTGCGATCAGGTAGAACTCGATGGACATTCGAGTCTGCTCGGCGGTCCCGACGGGCACTATGCCCGACTCGTATGGCGTCCCGGTTGCGCGACGTTGCCGCGTGCGGCTCCCGGCGAACCATCCGAGCAAAAGGGCAATCGCGAGAACCGCTACCACCGAGACCGTATAGAGGAGAAACGGCCACAGGTTCTGAGTTCCACTGGCCGACGCCTGCAGCGCAGCTTCCATTTCCACCGCCTGATCGTCCCCCGGTCTGGCAGATTATTTGTGGGCCCCGATTCGGGGTGCACACGATAACCTTGGCCCTTGCCCCGAGCAAGCTTCGGCCCCGCGAGAGGACACGAAACTTGATCAAACGCAGAGCGCGAGGAACAAATCGCACCGCGAATCGATCACCCGATGGCGCGGATCAAGCCAACCCGAGTCTGAGTCTGGTAGGTCCGACGCGCGTCCCCCGCCAGCGGCGTCTCGGCCCCTGGAAGCAGCTCCCACACAGACCCGGGTAGCATGACGTGTTTCGTTCAGGCTATGAGCTTCTGCGGATCGCTGTATGGCTCCCCCAACGCCTTGGCGACCTCAGGATGGGTGATCTGCCCCTGGTAGACGTTCAAACCGCGACGTAGATGCTCGTCATCGCGAATGGCGGCCTCGATGCCCTTGTTGGCGAGCGCGAGGGTGAACGGCAACGTCGCATTGTTGAGTGCAAACGCGGCCGTACGCGGCACGGCACCCGGCATGTTCGCTACGCAATAATGCACGACGCCCTCGAAGATGAACGTAGGCTCGCCATGGGTGGTGGGATGCGAGGTCTCGAAACAGCCACCCTGATCGATGGCGACGTCCACGAGCACCGAGCCAGACTTCATTGCACGCACCAAGTCGCGGGTCACCAGCTTTGGCGCCGCCGCGCCGGGCACGAGCACCGCACCGATGACGAGCTCGGCCTCCAACACGTGATGTTCGATGTTCTCTTCGGTGGCGAAGATAGTCACTAGCTCGCGCCCGTAGAGATCGTCGAGCTGCCTGAGGCGTGACACTTGATTGTCGATGATGGTGACCCGAGCGCCCATCCCGCGCGCAATTCGCGCTGCGTGAGTTCCAACCACACCGCCACCGATAACGACCACCTTCGCGGATTCGACTCCCGGCACACCTCCGAGCAACACGCCACGGCCGCCGCTCGTGATCTCCAGACTGTGGGTGCCGGCCTGTACCGCCAGGCGTCCGGCGACTTCGCTCATGGGCGCAAGCAGCGGCAAGCCACCCGCCTCATCGGTGACGGTCTCGTAGGCGATTGCGGTGCAACCAGACTTCTGAAGCAGCCTGGCCTGTCGTGAATCGGCGGCAAGATGCAGATAAGTGAAAAGCGTCTGACCTCCTTTGAGCAGCTTGCACTCGTCCGGCTGTGGCTCCTTCACCTTGACCACGAGCTCCGCCTGCTCGTAGATCTCCTCGCGGCTGCCGGCGATCTCTGCGCCCGCGCGTTCATAGTCGCCGTTGAAGAGCCCAATGGGACGCGCGGCATCGGTCTCCACGAGCACCCGATGCCCATGGCGCACCAGCTCACGCACCTTCGCCGGCGTGATGCCGACACGGAACTCGTACTCCTTGATTTCTCGCGGAACGCCGATCAACACGCCACTGCTCTCCCTCGTCTGTCCATACACCGATCATAGAACCCTGCACGGAAACGTACCAAGAAACGCTCCCCCAGGGTCTGACCCCATTTCGCGCCAATGACCGACGCCCCATGCTGAATTGCGGGCATCGTTGCGGAGAGAGTATGCTGGCCGGCCAGAGTTGAACGAAACAATCGGGGGAGACCGACTCATGGGCGAGACTGCAACCAAACCACTCCCCGCAGTGGCCTACCTCAAAATCCCGGATGACGGGGATCCCTACATCGAAGCGCTCAAGTGCCAGGAGTGTAGTGCGATCTACCTTGGGGAGCGCGAGAACTGCGCGAAATGCGGGGCCCGTGGCAAATTGGAGACGATACGCCTCGAGAACACGGGCAAGCTCTACGCCTACACCATCGTACATCGCTCGTTTCCGGGCGTGGAGGTACCCTACATCTCCGCGGTGGTGGATCTGGACGGCGGTGGCACCATCAAGGGCAATCTCATCAACGTCGACCCGGACCCCGACAAGATCGCGTTTGGGATGCCCGTTGAAGTGGTATATAAGGATGCGTTGGGGCGCAAGGACCGCGAGGGCAATTCCTATATCGCCTATTTCTTTCAACCCAAGAGCTGATGGAGGCTGAGGGTATGAGCGACGTTTATATAGTCGGCGTAGACATGATCAAGTTCGGGCGGTTTCCGGAGCAAACCGTCCCGCAGCTCGGCGCCAAGGCGGCGTTGATGGCGCTGGACGACGCTGGGCTGACCATCCAGGACATGCAGGCCCTCTACTGCGGCAATCTCGGCCAGGCGAGCGGCATGGTGGGCCAGCGCATTCTCCAGCAGATCGGACAAACCGGCATCCCGGTGGTGAACTGCGCAAACGCCTGCGCGACCGGCGCCACGGCATTTCGCGAAGGCTGGATGTCGATCAAGGCCGGGCTGTATGACCTCGTGCTCGCGGTGGGCGTGGAGCAGATGGGGCGCGGACTCCTCGGCGGTGGCGCACCCGCCCAAGGCATCCCCAGTGAAGGACTTCTGGGCTCGGGCACCATGCCGTCGGTGTTCGCCGAAGCCGGACTCGAGCACTCGAGCAAATACGGCACCACGTTCGAGCAGTTCGCCAAGGTCTCGGTGAAAAACCATCACCACGCGACCACGAACGACAAGGCGATGTATCAGATCGAGACGCCTCTCGAAGACGTGATGAACTCGGAGATGATCTCGTACCCGAACACCAAGCTCATGTGCTCGGTGAATGTGGACGGCTCGGCGGCTGCAGTGCTCGCCTCAGAAAAAACGGTGAAGGAGCTCGGGCTCGGCAATCGCGCGGTCAAGGTGCGCGCATCGGTGCTGACCTCCGATCCGTGGCAGGAACGGGATCTGGTGTTGCCCGACGTAAACACCTGCACCCGCAACGCCGCCAAGGCCGCCTATGAGATGGCCGGTGTGGGCCCTGATGACATCGATCTGGTTGAGCTTCACGACTGCTTCGCCACGGCAGAGATTCTGCACTACGAAAATCTCGGGCTCTGCGGCGACGGGGAAGCCGGCAGGCTGATCGACGAAGGCGAGGTCGCGCTCGGCGGACGCATTCCCGTCAACGTCTCGGGCGGGCTTCTGTCCAAGGGCCATCCCCTCGGCGCCACCGGCATCGCCAACATGTACGAGATAAGCAAGCACCTGCGTGGTGAGGCGGGCGCGCGTCAGGTCGAAGGCGCGCGGCTCGGCATGACCCACGTGATTGGTCTCGGCAGCGCCTGCGGGATACACATTCTCGAGAAAGGCGCCTGATCGGGCTGGATGACGCCGCAACCACGCCGAGACAGCAGAGAGACGCTATGGAAATTGGGCCGGCACATCCGGCCCAATTTCGTTAGGGCGAGTGAGATCGCCGTCGGGTAGATGTCCGTGCACCGGGGCTCGCGATGAAGATCGGCGTCGTCAGCGATACGCACAACAATCTAAAAAACGTTGCGAAGATAGTTGATCTGTTCAACCAGGCAGGGATCGAGCGTGTGGTGCACACGGGCGACATCACCCAAGCGAAGACCCTCCACCTGTTGGCCCACCTCGATGCGAGCATGGTGGGCGTGTTCGGCAACAACGATTTCGAGCGGCGCACGCTCGAAGCCGCGACACTGCGCCATGGGTTTCACTTCGTCGAACCACCGCTCGAACTGCTCTGGCACGAGCAGCGTATCGTCGTGGTGCACGATCCGAGGGAGCTCGCGAGCATCGACCCGAATGATTTCGACGTCGCATTGCACGGCCACACACACCGCCTGTGCATCGAGCGCGCGAACGGACGCCTGATCTTCAATCCGGGAGAGTGCGCGGGACACATGGTGGGGAGAAACGCCGTCGGTGTGCTGGATCTCGCAACCCTCGAGACCGAGCTGCTGTTCTTCTAGCTAGTTCCTGTCCCTTTCGGGACAGGAACTAGCTAGATTGAGGAGACAGCGCGGGATAGCCTCCGGGAGGAGGCCCTCCGGGTTTCATCGAAGCCGTGGAGCGGGTTCGTGCGCGAAGCTACCCTCTGAAGGGGCGATCTCGTGCACCCGCGAGCCATCGAGCACGAGCTGACGATCCGCCATCTGCGCGACCTGTGGATCATGAGTCACCAACACACGCGTGCACTCCAGCTCCGCGATGCTCTTCAGAACATGACTTAGATTCTCGCGGTCGAGATGCGCCGTACCCTCATCTGAGAACAGTACTTGCGGCCGCACATAGAGTGCGCGCGCAAACAGGAGCCGCTGACGTTGGCCGCCGCTCAGCGCCGTCCCCATGTCACCGATCAGCGTGTTGTAACCCATGGGCATGGCGAGTATCTCATCGTGAATGGCAGCCGCTTGCGCGCATTCGACCACCCAGGGCTCATCCACCTCCGGATCGAAGAATGCGACGTTGTCGAGAATCGAACCCGCAAGCAGCTGATCGTCCTGCATCACCGCAGCGAGCGACGCCCGGTAGCCATGGCGGCCGAACTGCTCGAGCGAATCACCGTCCACGCGCACGATCCCAAGCGTGGGTGCATAGAGCCCCATCAAGAGTTTGATCAGTGTCGACTTGCCACTGCCGGAAGGCCCGAGAAAGGCCACCATCTCGCCAGGTTCGATCTCGAGATTCACCTCTTGCAGCACCCAGGGATCCGACTCGCTGTAACGAAAGCTCACGCCCTCGAGCGCGATTGCACCGCGCATGGGCGGACGGATTCGACTCTGGTGCAACGTCTTCTCCGGCTGCGTGATCGTAATGTCCGACAGTCGCTCGAGGTGAAGCCCTATCATGCGAAGCTCCATGGCTCGATCGATGAGCGCAGACAGACGTTCTGTGAACTGAGACTTGTACGCAACGAAGGCATAGAGCATGCCCACCGAGAACACTTCCTCCAGAACGAAACGTGCCCCGAGATAGATCACAAGGACGTTCTCGACGCCAAACAAGATCCCGTTCCACGCGGTGTAGCCGATGCCGAGTCGCGCGACCGCGACACCGCTGTTGATCACTTCTGCCTGGCGGTTCTGCCACAAGGTCTGCCGCTCGCTCTCCTTGCCGAAAATCTTGATGGCCTGTATTGCCCGCACCGTCTCCATGAAGCTCGTTTCCTCGCGGGCACGCGCCGCGATGCTCTCCTCGGTTCGCCTGCGCTCGATGGGATACAAGATGAGTTTCCCGACGCCATAGAGGACCACCGCGACGAACACCACGAGGGCCAGCAGCGGGCTGTAGATCAGGATCATCGCGAACGTCGTGATCGCCATGAGACCGTCCATCACGGTGGAAACAAGCCCTTCAGTGAAGAGCCTGCGAACGGGCTCGAGGGAGCCGAAGCGCGAAACCACATCACCCATGTGACGCCGCTGAAACCACGGCAACGGCAAGCGAATCAGATGACGAAACAGGTGCGCCGCCATCTGAAATCCCAGGAGGTTGCCGAACAGCACCAGCACCCATCCGCGCAACGCCGAGGTACCCACGCGGATGAGAGTGAGCAGGAAAAACCCCAGCGCCAGCACGCTCACGAGGTCGAGGTCGCGTTTGACGATGGCCTCGTCCACCACGAGCTGCATGTAGAACGGACTCGCCAGCGTTACGAGCTGGAGCACGAGGGAGAGGATCAGCACGTGCACAATCGACGTCGTGAGTCCACGCGCTTTGCTCCAGAAGTCGGTGAGCCGCATACGCTGTGTGACACGACGTGGCTCGAACGTCTCCGCCGGCCAGAGCTCCAGGGCCACCCCGGAAATGTGGGGACTCGCTTCCTTGAGCAGGTAGCGGCGAACTCCGGCCGCCGGATTGTGGATCACGATGTGACGCGATCGGACCGCCTTCAGCACGACGAAGTGCGTGAGGTCCCAGTGAAGAATGGCTGGACATTGAAGCTGTGCGAGCTCGTCCGGCTCCAGACGTATCGGCCGCGTAGCTAATCCCAGCGTGGATGCAAGCCGCATCAGCTGCTTGAGAGTCGCACCGCGCAACGATACGCCCCCAAGCGAGCGCAGCGCGGGAAGATCCACCTCGAGGCCGTGAAAACCCGCGACCATCGCGACGCACGCAAGGCCGCACTCGGCGGCCTCGGCCTGCAATATCAACGGCAGCCGCGACCCGCGTCCAAAGCGCAATGCACCCAGCATCACCCCAGCCGGCCCTTGAGACTCAGCAGCGGATCCAGAAGCCATAGCAGCAGCGAGCGCCGATCGGTGACGATGTCCGCTTCGAGTGCCATCCCCGGACGCAGTGGGAACCGATCGCCGTAGGCCTCCATGTAATCCCGCGCCGGGCGAGCGCGAACGCGATAAACGGGCTCGCGCGCAATCACTGGATCCGGCAGCTCGGACGGTGCGAGGATGGATCGGTCGATCTGGATCACCACGCCGCGCTGATCCCCGAAACGCTCGTGCGGAAAGGCATCGAAGCGAAGCCGTACCTCCTGGCCATTGCGCACGAATCCCACCGCCCGAGAGGGCACGAAGAGCACAGCCTCCAGCACCGCCTCCTCTGCCAACAGCGTAAGAAGAGGTCGATCCCGCGAGACCTCCGAGCCAACCGTTGCCTGTAAGCCCGAGACCTGTCCACTGACCGGCGCGGTGACGGTATACGTCGACTGGCTTCTGACTTCCACCTGGGATCTAACGGTCTCGGAGAGGCGCGCTCGCAATACCCCTTGGCGATTGAGAAATTCCAGAGGCAAGCGCTCACCCTCGCTTCGAAGCCGAGCAAGCATCGCGCCACGCGTGTTCGTGTCCCGTTCGAGCGCGCGCAACCGTTGAAGCTCTGACAGGTAGGCTTCACGGGCGGAGTCATACTGCGCGGTGGCGATGTGACCCGCACGTCGCAGCTCGCGGAGAGATGCCAGGCGACCCTCGAGAATCTGCAGGCGATCATTCTGCAGCGCTACCTGCACCTCGAGATTCGAGATCTCCGAACGAGCGCTTTCCATACGCGCATCGAGCTCGTCGACGGCGAGTGTCTCGAGGCGTTGCAATCGCGCCTGCTGCGCCCGGATGCCGTTCGCGTCCTGCTCGAGGGCCGCAAGCAGCTCTGCGGAAACCTCCTCGTCCTGCGACAAGTGCAGCGCCCTCGATACCGTGACCAACGGCGCACCTTTCACTACCGTTTCGCCTTCCGCCACATGCAACGCGACAAGCACACCGCCGCGCATGGCGTGGATTTTCAGCCAGCCCCCTTGAGGCACCAGATACCCCTGCACGCGTTGTTTGCGGGCGTATTCGCCCCAGACGAGATAGCAACCTGCGACGACGACGATTGCGACGAGCAGCACCGTCAGCACACGCGTGGCCACAGGCTGCGTCAACAGCAGCTCGCCCCAAAGGCGATGGCGCTGATGGACAATGGCCTCAGGCCGGAAGAGCGGAGTCTCCATGGGATCGGTTCCAACTGATCACCGGTCACGGCATCTTGGTGAAGAACCGAAAAAGCATCTGTAGGAGATGTCTCAGATCGGCGTAGGCGATCAGTCGTGTGGCAATCAGCGCCAGTCAGCCTTCGAACTCGCGGATGAACTCACCGATGCGTCGCGCGTTTGCGCCTAGATCGCCGCCGCCGACGCGGGAGACCGAGTGCAGATCCACGCGGCTGCCGTTCGCGGTAGGCCGGATACGAATCACCACGTCATCTTTGAATCCGTACCAGAACGTGATGTCGGTGGCTTCGATCAGCCCCGCCTCGGCGTCCGCAAGCACGAGCGTCCATCCGAGGCGCGCAACCACCTCCGTCGCCCGTTGAAAGGCCGCCGATGGGTCCGACACCGTTTCGATGGGCTTCACCCAGGGATAGGCCTCGCGCTGGAGCGGTGCGAGGCGCTCACGATCGTATTCCCACGCATTCGAGGTCTCGCCACGGATCTCGGCAAGCTCGCGCATCTGCGGCGGATCGTCGACATCGGTGCTGATGTTGTGAATCGGCGGGACGGAAGTGGCCATGTTGAACTGCACGCCGACAACGACAAGGGTCAGGAGGCAGATCACGAGTCCCATGCCCACCGGCAAACGCTCGGCCACTCGACCACGACGGAAAGCGACGATGAGTGCCACGAATGCGAGCACCAGCCCGACGGCGGCCACGACTGTGCCCACACCGCCAAGCAGAAAGCCCATCGTGAAGCCCCAGATCCCAAAGCGGGAGCCGAGGGCTCCGATGGGAAGCAAACATGCGGCAATCAACGCGCCAATGAGAATTGAACGCGCCCACCACGCGAGCGCACGTTCCTCTTTCATCGCAATCCCCCACCCATCTCGACGTAATGAGACCATACACGAGGGGCGGCCCTGCTTGCCATCGGTAGCCGTTAGTGGGCTGCAACGCCCGGCAGTGGTGCTCCAAGCGGTCATCCACTAGGATTCTTCAAGTCGCCAGAATGCCTCCGTCACCAACCCGATCGTGCTCGATACCTCATTTCGACTGGAAACTCCCGAAGGCGCGGAAGTCGAGATTCGTCCTGCCGGACCATTGGCCAGAGGACTTGCGTACGGCATCGACGAGATCATCCGCTGGACCATCGTGCTCGGCGCGAGCACCGTTCTGGGCTCCGCCGGTGCATTTGGTTTCGGGGTCTTCGCGATATTCCTCTTTGCTACCTACTGGCTCTACGGCGTGCTGTTCGAAGTGCTGAATCAGGGGATGACACCCGGCAAGCGCATGTTGTCGCTGCAGGTGATTCACGACGACGGAACACCCGTGCGCCTACCGGCGTCGATGATGCGCAATCTGCTTCTGGTGGTGGACTTCCTGCCGCTCCTGTATGCCGCCGCAGTGATCACCATGATGCTGAACGATCGCTTTCGTCGAATCGGCGATCTGGCAGCCGGCACTCTGGTGGTGTACCGCAAGGAGAAGGTCCTGGATCACACCGCTAGAGTGGAAGGTCAGCGCGCATCCCCGGTGCCACTGACCCTCGAAGAGCAGCAGGCACTCGTGGCGTTCGCCGAACGCAGCGAAAGCTTCTCGGATGCTCGAAACGGCGAGCTCGCCGCCATGCTCTCGCCATTGCTTCAGTGCAGCGAGCAAGATGCCGTGGCAGAAGTGCTGAAAGTCGCAAACGGAATTACGGGTAACCAGTGAAGCAACAGACGTTCGAGAATCTGCACGGCGAGCGCTGGACGACGTTCGCCCAGGCGCTGGCCGATCTCGAGGATCCGAAGCGCATGTTCAGAAAGCGAGCGGCCTCAGATCTCGAGGACTTCGTCGACGGCTATCGGGCACTTTGCCGCGACCTGGCGATCGCCAAGAAGCGCGGCTACAGCTCGCGTCTGATCTCGAGGCTCAACGATCTGGTGATCCGCGGCCACAACGCGATCTACGTCAGACGCAGTGGTTTCGCGCGCGCGGCACTCGAGTTCGGCCTCCGTGACTTTCCACGTCTGGTGCGCGCCGAGTGGCGCTACGTGCTGGCGGCGACACTGCTCTTCGTCGGGCCTGGCCTCGGGATGTGGGCTGCCATGAGCGTGGCACCCGAGATCGTCTACAGTGTCCTGAGCCCAGGCCAACTCTCCATGATGGAGACCATGTATGACCCGGCCGCCGAGCACATCGGCCGCGAGCGTCAATCCGATACCGACTTCGCCATGTTCGGGTACTACATCTGGAACAACATCTCCATCAGCTTTCGGATGTTCGCCACAGGCCTCACCCTGGGTCTCGGAACCGTGATATATCTCGTCTACAACGGCCTCGTCATCGGCACTGTCGCAGCCCATCTGACGATGATCGGCTATCACGAGACGTTTTTTCCGTTCGTGTTGGGCCACGGCTCGTTCGAGCTCACCGCCATCGTGATCGCCGGCGCGGCAGGGCTGATGATCGGCGTTGCGATGATCGCACCGGGTCGATTCACGCGCCTGGAGTCGCTGCGGCGAAGGGGACGTATCGCAATCCAGATCATTCTTGGCACCACCGCCATGTTGCTCGTGACCGCGTTCATCGAAGCCTTCTGGTCATCCATCGGTGCGCTTCCCGCGATCGTGAAATACACCGTCGGCGCACTGCTCTGGAGCATCGTCATCATCTACTTCGCCTGGTTCGGACGCCAACATGGATCTGGGTGACATCACGGCGGTGGTGCGACCGCGCAACCATTGGGAAGCCATCGATCTCGGCTGTCTCATGGTCAGGCGTTGGTGGAAACCGCTCTACATGGGTTGGCTCACGATCGCCGCCCCGTTATTCATCACACTCTATGTCGTTCTTCACGAACATCCTGTCATCGCGATGCTCATCTTCTGGTGGCTGAAGCCAGCTTACGAACGCCTGCCTCTGCTGATCGTGAGCCAGGCACTTTTCGGGGCAGTGCCTCGCACGCGTGACGCCGTTCGTGAGTATTTCGGGCGGCTTCCCTATCAGCTCTTTCAGGCATTGACCATCAGGCGATGGGTTCCAACACGATCCTTCGATCAACCGGTCACCCAGCTCGAGGCCCTCGGTGGGCCCGAGCGAAAACGGCGTCTGGAGCTTCTGCGTCGCACGGCGGGTTCGCCGGCGTTCTGGCTCACGATGGTTTGCGTACACGTCGAGATGTTTCTCACGCTCGGAGCTCTCGTGCTCATTTTCGAACTGATTCCCAGCGAGATCGACGTGGACTGGTGGAGTCTCATCATCGCTCAGGACACGAGAGCGCTCGACTGGCTTTCGAACTTCGTTTACTTCTGGGCCATCACCCTCGTAGGCCCAATTTACGCCGTGGGCGGGTTCTCGCTCTACATCAACCGCCGCATCGAGCTCGAAGGGTGGGACATCGAGCTGGAATTTCGCCGCCTCGCGCGTCGCGTCGGGGGCAGGTCGACCCACATCGCCATGCTCGTCTGTCTCGCCCTTGCATGCGCACCCGCGGAGCTCCTCGCTGAGTCCTCCAAGGACAAGACGTCATCGAAGATGTTGATCGAAGAGGTGATGAGTGGTCCCGAGTTCAATCACGAAAGCGTGAGCCGCGTACCCAAGGCGTTGCGGGATTGGCTCGAAGAGGAGGACGAAGCGACATCGGTGAGCTCGAGTCCCGACTGGGTCGTCGGGATGTTTCGCGCAATCGCACAGTCGGTCGAGTTCGTGCTGTGGGTGCTGGTGATCAGCGGGGTGATCTGGAGCATCTATCGCTACCGGGGTTGGATCGCGCAATTCATCGACCGAAAGCGGGGGGTCGATGAGGTCGGCGAACGCCCGAGCGTGATGTTCGGACTCGACGTGTCGCCCCACGCACTCGGCCCACACCCGATCCGCAGCGCCGAGGAGCTCTGGGTGCGCGCGCAGCATCGAGAAGCTTTGAGCGTTCTCTATCGTGCCGCGCTGATAGCGCTCATGGATCGCTATCAATGCCGGTTGAGCGAGAGCGATACCGAAGGTCAATGCGTGGCGCGTGTGCGCCGCGACGCTCCCACCGAGGCGGCGGATCGGTTCAGCCGACTGACGACTCTCTGGCAGAACGTGGCTTATGCTCACCGGATTCCTTCGCAGGAGAGCTTTCGGGAAGTGTGCAGAACTTGGTCGACGGACCTGACAACCCACTCATGACTCCCGCACGACGTCGCACACTCACCATCGCCGGACCGCTGGCCATCGTCATCATCGGTGTCGCAGCTTGGCTCTACACCACGGAGTGGGTGGATGTTCGCGAGAACGCGGGATACACCAAAGAAGCGATGACGAATCCATTTCTTGCCGCAAACCTATTTCTCGAGCGTATGGATGTGCAAGTCGAATCGAGGTTGGGGCTCAAACTCCTCGATGATCTCCCCCCGGCTTCGGATACGTTGCTGGTGGCGAGCTCCTGGCGCGCCCTGAGCGAGCGCAGAGTTGCTGCGCTGGTCGAGTGGGTGGAGCAAGGCGGACACCTGATCATGCCGGGCACGACGACGTGGAATGCACTACGCGGAACCAGCGGCGATCCGCTGCTCGATTACCTCGAGGTGCAGGTGCACGACAGTGCCGAGCTCACCGACGAGCTTGCGCCGAGGGAGAACCAGCATGACCCGCGCGAGGAGCTGATCGAGATGGCTAAGGCGAGCATCGACGCCAAACCAATGTGCGGTCCGGTGGAGGCTCTCGTGCAGCTGCAGCTCGCCGAGGACGACGATGCCGTAGTGGCTGTCTTCTCGAGCGATCTTTCACTCCTCGACACGGGGGGTTGGGCCTCTCGAGCGGCTTCCAGCCAGTATGGCACTCAGCTCCTTCAGTTCGAGATCGGTGACGGTTTGATCACCGTCATCACCACGCTCACGCATTGGCGCAACCGCATCGTCGATTGTCACGATCACGCGCACCTGTTGCGTCTGCTCATGGGTGCCAGCGAAAAGCTCTGGTGGCTATACGACACCGAGCTGCCTGCGCTGCCCGTGCTCATCTGGCGCAACGCCGCGCTTTTCGTGTTGGGTGTTCTCGCATTGATCGTGCTGATCGCCTGGCGCGAAGGTTTTCGTTTCGGTCCACGCGTCACCCGCGTTGCCGAGCGCCGGCGCCAACTGATGGAGCACATCGACGGGATCGCGCAGTTTTTCTGGCAGCACCGATCCAGCGACAAGCTTCTCGACGCACTGAGAGAGGAGGTGATGTCCATGCATCACGTTCGCGCGGACCAGAGGTCGAACGACCTTGCGTCGAGTCTCGCTACACTCACAGGCGTCGCCGAAGAGGAGGTTCGCTGGGCGCTCGGCGTGCGAACAGAACGCAACGACGCAAACTTCAGCCGCGCAGTCGGCATCCTGCAGAGAATGAGGAAGGCACTATGAGCGATGACCTTCAAGCGAAGCTCGCAGAGTCGAGCGAGCTCGCGAATCGTCTCTTCGACGAGATTCGCAAGGCGGTCATCGGGCAGGATCGCGTCGTGCGCGAGGTGTTGCTGGGGCTTCTGGCGTCCGGCCACGTGCTGATCGAAGGCGTGCCGGGGCTCGGGAAGACGCTCCTCGTGCGCGCCCTTGCGCAATGCTTCGACGGCACCTACTCGCGCATTCAATTCACTCCGGATCTGATGCCGAGCGATGTGACGGGCCATTCGATCTTCAACTCCAAAACCGAGTCCTTCGAGGTGCGCCGCGGCCCGGTATTTACCAACCTTCTGTTGGCCGATGAGATCAACCGCGCGCCAGCGAAAACTCAAGCCGCGCTGCTCGAGGTGATGCAGGAACGTCAAGTGACCATCGACGGAACCCCGTTCACCACCGATGCGCCATTCATGGTGCTCGCTACACAGAACCCCATCGAGCAGGACGGTACCTATCCGCTGCCGGAAGCCGAGCTCGATCGTTTCATGATGAAGATTCTGATGGACTTTCCGGCAGAGAACGACGAAGGCGCAATGGTGGATATGGTCACCACCGGAAGGTTGAGTGACACGCTGAACGTCCAGGAACTTGAGACGATCCTGTCGGCGCAACACGTCGTCAACATGCAGAAGCTCACTTCGCTGGTCGCAGTGGATCGTGAAGTGCTGAGCTATGCGGTGCGAATCGTTCGGAGGACTCGCGACACCGTCGGGATCTACAAAGGCGCCGGGCCCCGGGCAAGCATCGCCTTGGTTCGGATCGCTCGAGCGCAGGCACTCATGAACGGTAGAACGTTCACGCTTCCCGATGACGTAAGAGAAGCCTCGCTACCGGCGCTGCGACATCGAATACAGCTCGCGCCGGACCTCGAGATCGAAGGAACGAGTGTAGACGACGTGCTGAGCGACCTCATGGGTGAGGTGGAGGCCCCGCGCGCGTGAGACCGACCAGACGCCTTGTCATCGTTGCGTTGGCGCTCAGCGCGGCAGCATTGATACCTGCCGCATTGAACCTGAGCTACCTCGAGCAACAGGCGAGCCTCGCGGAATCGTTGTGGCGCATTGCTCTTGCACTGACTGTGTCCCTCGCGCTCTTCGACTGGGTGCTCGTACGCCGCACCGCACCGATCGGCATCGAGCGTCGCGTGAGGCCGAACATTCCGCTCAATCACCCGGCCCGCGTGGAACTCTGCATCCACCACCGCTTCACCCGACGCCTCATCGTGCAGCTCTACGATCAGCACCCCGAAGACGTCGCCTGCGCTGACATGCCGATCACGGTGCCGCTCCACCCCAACGAGGCGAGCATTGTCGACTATCACGTGCGGCCGACGCGCCGCGGCAACCTGCAATTCGGGACGACGGAATTGCTGCTCCCCTCGCCCCTCGGTCTCTGGGAGCGACGATACAGGACGGGCGACGTTACGCAGATTCGGGTGTATCCGGACTTTTCGGTCATCTCGCGCTACTTGGAATTGGTAGGCGATCAGCACGTGAGCCGACTCGGCATCAAGCTGAACCAACGGCGGGGCGAAGGACTCGAATTTCATCAGCTACGCGACTATCGCCCTGGAGACAGCCTGCGGCAGATCGACTGGAAGGCGACCTCGAGACGTCGCAAGCTCATCTCCAAGGAATATCAGGAGGAGCGCGATCAACAGGTGCTTTTCGCTATCGACAGCGGCCGGCGCATGCGATCTCACGACGGCGAGCTCAGCCACTTCGACCACGCGTTGAACGCCATGCTGTTGCTCGCCTACGTGGCGCTGCGACAGGGTGATTCCGTTGGCATGCTCTCCTTTGGCGCCCGGGAGCATTGGGTCCCGATGCTGCGCGGCGTCAACTCCATCAACACACTATTGAACGAGGTCTACGATCTCCACTCGGGACCGGAGGCCGCCGACTATGTGGCGCTGGCGGAGAACATCATGCGCCGCCAACGCCGCCGCGCCCTCGTGGTGCTGATGACCAATCTTCGAGAGGAGGATCAAGACCTCATCCCCGCACTGCGGCTCATTCGACAGCGGCACGTGGTGCTGCTTGCGAATCTGCGGGAAAGCGTTCTCGACGAGGCCCTCGACGTGGATCCCGTCAATTTCGCGGAAGCGCTGACACTCGCGGGCACCGTGCATTACGTACGCAAACGCAGACAGGTTCAGAAAACCTACGAGCGCCATGCGCACCTCACCATCGATGCGCGCGCGAGCGAACTACCGATCAAAGTGGTGAACAGCTACTGGCAGGTGAAGCGCGCGGGAATTCTGTAGAGGCAGAGATACCAAGAGAAACGAAGGGACAGTCCCCTTTGGGGACAGGACGAGTTCCAGCCGAGGCACCGGCGCAGTCCCTTAGCGAGTTCTTGTCCAGAAATTCGCCGTCCGGGCGAATTTCTTCCCACGCTTCGGCGAAATATATTCGCCTTCATCTTGGTGGTCCACCACCGCGCTCCCAAAACCTTTGCTTTGGCTGCGTGCTCTTCTTTAAGAGAGTCCGCAAAGAGCAGGTTTTGCTCAGGGCATCCGCACGGCTGCCCCGGCATCCATGCACCGGATCGCTAGTTCGATCCAGAACGCTACGCATTCTGGACAGGAACTAGCTCGTGCTCCGCCGCGCGGTCACGATCCACAACGGGTCGGCG
>JAPULC010000282.1 GCA_027295305.1 Gammaproteobacteria bacterium | reverse complement strand
CGATCACACGCTCCATCCGCGGTGACGCAGGGCCGTCCAGGTCCACGGCGGGGATACCCCGGAGGGACGTATGCCCAGGCTTGAAGGTTTGCGATCGTGGTAGCGGTAATAGACTCAAAGCGGCGGAGAACCGATTGTGTTCACCTAGTTAATTCTTGTCCAGAAATTCGCCGTCCGGGCGAATTTCTTCCCACGCTCCGGCGAAATAAATTCGCCTTCGCTCCCAGAACCCTTGCTTTTGCTGCGTGTTGCTCCGCAAAGAGCGGGTTTTGCTAAGGGCAGCCGCACGGCTGCCCCGGCATCCATGCCCCGGTTCGCTAGTTCGATCCAGAATGCTACGCATTCTGGACACGCACTAGCTAGTTATAAACGTTCGTTCGCCGAAAATCCCGGGTGCTCAAAGAACCCTCGCCGCCGGGCTCGGCGCAATCCATCGCAACCTCTGCGAGCATCTACACACATCGCAGGCGCCTTCATCTAGAATCGCCTGCGTTTCCCCTGAATTTCGAGCCATGTTCGAAGCTGTAGAACTCGGACGAAAGGTGACGAAGAGCGCTTTCAAGAAGCGTGAAGCGAAGCTGCGCACGGAGCTTCTGAAGGCACAGCGGGCCGCCGCCGAGATGCGCGTGCCCATCCTGATCATCGTCGCGGGGGTCGAAGGCGCCGGCAGAGGCGAAATCGTGGATCGGCTGAACGAGTGGATGGACACCCGGGGTATCGTCACGCACGCATTCTGGGACGAGACCGAAGAGGAACGGGATCGGCCACGCTATTGGCGGTTCTGGCGACGCATGCCGCCGAGCCACCAGCTCGCGATCATGTTCGGCTCATGGTACTCGCAGCCTATCTTCGATCGCGCCATGGGTGAGCTCGGTAAAACTGACTTCGACCGGGAAATGCATCGCGCCTCCGAACATGAGCAGATGCTGACCCTCGACGGCACGCTGATCATCAAGCTCTGGTTTCATCTCTCCAAACGCAGCCAGGCTCGAAGACTGAAGCAGGAATCGGAGTTCAAGCGATCCCCGTTCATGGCGCTCGCCGCGAAAAAATACGATGCTCTGGCAACGGCCGCGGAACGGGCCATTCGTCTCACCGACACTGCGCAGCATCCCTGGGTGTTGATCGAAGCGCACGACTCACGCTATCGAGATCTGACCGCAGGGGAGGCCATACTCGATCGCATCACTGCGCGACTCGCGATGCACCCACACGACGATGAGACCAGCGTAACCCGCGACGGCACGCAACTCGACGACACCACCATCCTGGATCGCGTCGATCTGTCCGCGTCGATTGTCGATGAGCAATACGAGGAACTGCTCGAACGACGTCAAAACGAGATCTACAAGCTCGCATGGCGGGCCCACAACCAGAAGGTGAACTTGGTTGCGGTGTTCGAAGGCTGGGATGCCGCGGGCAAGGGCAGCGCCATCCGGCGTCTCACCCGGTCCATCGACGGGCGTCTCTATCATGTCGTCAGCGTGGGTGCGCCCACCGACGAGGAACTCGCCCATCATTACCTATGGCGTTTCTGGCGGCACATCCCGCGCGCGGGAACGTTCACCATCTTCGACCGCTCCTGGTACGGACGCGTGCTCGTCGAACGCGTGGAAGCACTCACGGAGACCCACTCATGGCAACGCGCATATCGAGAGATCAACGACTTCGAGGAGCAGCTCGTGGATCACGGCATAGTGCTGGTGAAGTTCTGGCTTCACATCTCCCCCGACGAGCAGCTCGCACGGTTCAAGGAGCGGGAACAGATCCCTTGGAAGCAACACAAGATTACGGACGAAGACTGGCGCAACCGAGAGAGGTGGGCCGACTATGAGCTCGCCGTGAACGAAATGGTCGCGCGCACGAGCACCGCTTGCGCTCCCTGGACCCTCGTTGCCGGCAACGACAAGAAGTTCGCGCGCATCCACATCCTCGAAGAGTTCAGGGATCGGCTGAAGGCCGCCCTCGATTGATCGGAGCTCGAAGGTGAATTGGACGCGAACGCCACACTTCATGGTCACGCGGTGCATGTGGCGCCTCTCGCCGGGAGAGGCGGTGTGCGCACTCAGTGCCCTTAGTTCAACGCCGCATTAGAATCAGATTTCAAGACACGTGAACGCAGATGACCGAGACCGAAGGCGTCATCAAATTCGACTTGAAGTGGCACGCGGGACCCGCATGGCAAGGCCCCGAGATCGAGGTGTTGGACCGCTGGCGTAGCCACATGCTGGCGCATGAAGTGCTCGGTCAGATTCCCGCACGCTATGACGGGTTCGGCTTCGGAAACCTGAGCGCACGGGTCAGCCCGGGCTTTCTGATCAGCGGCACGCAGACCGGGGCGAGCGCCACCCTCGGGCCCGAGGGCTACGCTGTGGTGGTGGGCTGGGAGCTCAGCCAAAATCGCGTGACGGCTCGCGGACCCGTAAAGCCATCGTCCGAATCTCTGACCCATGCCGCGCTCTACGAGGCCGAGCCCGCGGTCGCCTGGATATTCCACGGCCATTCCCCGGTCCTGTGGCGACATGGCGAGGCCCTGGGCTTGCCCCTGACGGACCCCGCCGTCCCCTATGGCACACCCGCAATGGCGGCGGAAGTGAAACGCCTTTCGCGCGAGGCGATGCAGCGCGCGGGTATCCTCATCATGGGTGGTCACGAGGATGGTTTCATCGCTTTCGGCGGCGACGCCGAGCGTGTGGGGGGGCGAATGCTCGACTATCTCGATCTTGCAAGCCGGGAGGAAACATGACGACTGAGCTGCCCGCCACTGTCTCATGGCAAGACGACACGTTGTGCCTGCTCGATCAGCGCCTGCTTCCACACAAAGTGGTGATCGAGGCTCAACGCTCCGTGGAGGATGTATTTCGTGCCATCCGCGAGCTCAGGGTTCGGGGCGCTCCGGCCATCGGTATAGCCGCCGCGTATGGTCTTGCGGTGGCACTCCAAAGCTCACAGAGCACAAGCAGAGACGCGAGCATGAGGGTCCTCGATGCGGCGGCACAGACCCTGAAGTCCGCCCGGCCCACCGCAGTGAATCTGGCGTGGGCCATCGACCGCGTGCTTGCGCGAGCCCGGGCTGAGGCAAGCGCGGACATCTACACTGTGGTGGTCGACGAAGCCCGGGCCATACACGAGGAAGATCGCGCCATATGCCGCGGCATCGCCGATCATAGTGTCGATCTGATACGAAGCGGATGCGGCATCGTGACCCATTGCAATGCGGGTGCACTTGCCGTCTCCGAGCTAGGCACCGCCACAGCGCCCATGTACGAAGCTCACCGACGGGGCATCCCATTTCGCGTGTATGCCGATGAGACCCGGCCGCTGCTACAGGGCGCACGGCTGACCGCGTGGGAGCTCGCGCAGGCCGGCATCGACGTGACGCTCATCTGTGATGGAACGGCGGCGCATCTGATGACCCAGGGACTCGTCGATCTGGTGCTGGTGGGCACCGACCGCGTCACGGCAAACGGCGATGTGGTAAACAAGATCGGGACCCTCCCCCTCGCCATCGTCGCACGACATTTCAACGTACCGTTCTACGTCGCGTGTCCGTCGTCCACCTACGATCCAAATACCCCGAGCGGCAACGAGGTGACCCTCGAGCAGCGCGCCCCCGATGAGGTGCGCGAGATCATGGGGCACGCAATCGCGCCGATGGACGTCAAAGTGCTCAATCCCGCATTCGATGTGACGCCGAGCGACCTCGTCACGGGGATCATCACCGAGCGGGGGATTGCCACCGCCCCGCTCGCCGAGTCCCTGGCGAAGCTGCTCTCATCTCACCGTGCCGCGACAACCCAGTGATGCACGTGGAGTCGTCGCTGCACTCGTCAATTCAGATGGCGCTTCTTCACATCCCGCATGACGGGCCATGCGCGTGAGCGAACGACAAATCCTCGAGCATCTGAAGGGTGACAGCCTTCCCGTCACCTACGCCGCGTTG
The DNA here is from genome assembly GCA_027295305.1 of Gammaproteobacteria bacterium. Classification (GTDB taxonomy): domain Bacteria; phylum Pseudomonadota; class Gammaproteobacteria; order Pseudomonadales; family Azotimanducaceae; genus JAPULC01. Next base: position 1,457 of record JAPULC010000282.1, on the reverse strand, counting down.
ATCAGGGATCTCGAAGCCCTGGGAGTCGAACGGGGGATGACCCTGATCGTTCACACGTCGATGAGCCGACTCGGCTGGATCGCGGGTGGACCACAGGCGGTCATCGAAGCGCTGGAAACCGTGCTGGGGAATCGCGGAAATCTCGTAATGCCGACCCACAGCACGCAGCTGACGGACCCCGCGCGATGGCAGAATCCCCCCGTGCCCAAGCCCTGGTGGTCGATCATTCGCGAACAGATTCCGGCGTTCGACGAAGCCCTCACGACCACGCGAGGCATGGGTGTGGTGGCGGAAACCTTCAGACGCCAGCCAGGCGTCATGCGAAGCGCACATCCCCACCTATCGTTCGCGGCCCGCGGCTCCGACGCTGAGTTCATCACCGCGGCGCACGTGCCGGGCACGGGATTCGGCGACGACTCGCCCCTCGGTCGGATCTACGCCCTCGGGGGACACGTGTTGCTGCTCGGGGTCGATCATGCAACCGACACCTCGCTGCACCTCGCAGAGTGGCGGGCAGAATTTCCCGCAAGGAGCATGGGGACCCAGGGCGCACCGGTACGGATGAACGGCGTGCGCGCGTGGATCACCTTCCAGGAACTCGACTTCAGCGCGGCCGACTTTGCGGATCTCGGACACGACTTCGCCGCTGAGACCTCTCTCGAGCAACATGGAGCCATTGGGTGGGGTGAGGGTCGCCTCGCGCCGCAGCGCCCGCTCGTGGACTACGCAGTGCCCTGGATCGAGGCACATCGGGCATGAGCGACGCTGCATCCGCAAACTACATCACGCCTGCGGGACAAGAGGTGCTCAAGCGCGAGCTCACCTATCTGTGGAAGGTGACGCGACCGGAGGTGACGCGCAAAGTCGCAGAAGCGGCTGCGATGGGGGATCGTTCGGAAAATGCCGAGTACATCTACGGCAAACGGCAGTTGCGCGAAATCGATGGACGTGTGAGGTTTCTGTCCAAGCGACTCGACGAGCTGGTGGTGGTGCATCGAAAACCAAGGGATCAGGACCACATCTACTTCGGCGCCTGGGTGAAGCTCGAGGACGAGGCAGGAGAGATTCACGTGTATCGAATCGTCGGGTCGGATGAAATAGACCCGAGCAAGGGCTTCATCAGCATCAACTCACCGGTGGCGCGTGCGCTGCTCAAGAAGGGCCGCGACGAGGTCGTGAGCGCTCAGCGCCCCGAGGGTGAGACCACGTTTCACATCGTCGACATTTCATACGAGGCCTTCCATGAAGACTCTGACCATGAAGATTCTGGGGCTTGACCACGTCGTCATCCGCGCCAACGACATCGAGCCAATGATTGCGTTCTACCGGGACGTGCTGGGATGCGAGGTGGAGCGCAGTCTCGAAGATTTCGGTCTTCATCAGCTGCGGGCAGGCAACTCGCTGATCGATCTCGTGGACGTCACCGCGCCCATCGGCCGCCAGGGGGGCGCGGGCCC
>JAPULC010000281.1 GCA_027295305.1 Gammaproteobacteria bacterium | reverse complement strand
GTCAAACGCCTTCACATCCCCATGACCCTGATCTTCCGCCGCAACCATCGTCATCGCCGCCGTCAACGTCGTCTTGCCATGGTCAACGTGGCCAATCGTCCCCACGTTCACGTGCGGCTTCGTGCGTTCAAACTTTTCCTTGGCCATCCCAATCGCCTCCTAGCCTCGATTCTGCTGCGTCTTCTTGAGAACGCGGTTCAAGTGGACTGGTGCTCACAATCGGACTCGAACCGATGGCCTCTTCCTTACCAAGGAAGTGCTCTACCTGCTGAGCTATGTGAGCATTTGCCGCTGGAGCGGGTAGCGGGGATCGAACCCGCGCCATCAGCTTGGAAGGCTGAGGTTCTACCACTGAACTATACCCGCGGAGCATCCTGTCTCTCTTTGACCGCTTTGACCGCTCCGACTGCTCCTTCCTGGTGGAGTGGGTAGGATTCGAACCTACGTAGGCTGAGCCGTCAGATTTACAGTCTGATCCCTTTGGCCACTCGGGAACCCCTCCGAACGAAGACATCCAGTTTTGCCTAAGCCCGTCCAATTCAAACGATAATAGTCCAACGATTGCAAGCACTTAGCGGAACCTGCAACGCGTTTGGACTGGTTGAGTGCCTCAATACCCGGCCAATAATGGCGGCCTCAAGGTGAACCCGCGATTCTAGTTGAAGTCCATAATGTCTGCAAACTGCAAGCACACCCCGGATTCCGCGGGCTTCGGCCCACGCGAGGGCAGCGCATCGCGCGCTTCGCCCACCACCCAATAGGAAACCCGGGATCGCGGAACCTGCTTCACCACCACATCATAGCCCCAATCCAGAATCTGACGGCTGATGTTCTCGGCTTCATCTTTCATCGCATGGATTCCAAGAGACACGGCACCGACCAGCTCTCCCTGGGTAACGATGTGGCTGTCCACGCCCATGGCCTCGAGCTCACGCAACGTGCGCATTGCGAGCTCGCGTGACGGGGCGGGCGCCACGTAGACCATGTAGTCGAATCCCTCGCCCGGCGTCTCGAGCCGTCCAGCCCAGGCGGGCACATCGAATCCGCGGATTCTGAGCTTGGCGCGCTCGGCAGTCGACCGATCCGCATAGGGTCCCCAGGCATGGCAGCGCTGGCTTCGCGGACTGAACTCCTCCCACACGAGCCCCGACTCGCGCTCCGAGAGCAGCATGAGCCGGCGGAACCGCTCCTCCCGGTCGCTCACGTCCACCATTGCCGTGCTCGAATTCCAGCCAGAGAAAAAGATCTGCCAGCTCAAGAGCCCCAGATTCATCACGACAAGAGACGCGAAGATATATCGCACGAGTCTCAGGGACACGCGACCGCGAGTCCGTCCAGCACCAGCTCGGGCAGGAATCGAGCCTCGATGCCTTCGTCTGTGCAGAGCCGCGAGAGCGTCTCCCCGTCTCCGCCGGTCACGAACAGGACCGCGCCGACACCGTGGACACGCACGAAGCGTGAAAACTCCATGACCGCAAAGTCGCCTACCATCCTCAAGATGCCCGCGTTCACGCCATCCCGCGTGCTGCGCCCCGGCCCAACGGGGATGCGCCGCGTGGCTACCCCTGGGCTCACCCGCGCCGTGCCCTGACGCAGAGAATCTCGCATTGCAGTGAGACCCGGCGTGATATATCCACCCAGATGGTCACCGCTACTTGCCACCAGGTCCAAGGTGATCGCGCTGCCACCGTCCAGCACTCCGAATGCCTCCGATGTAATCTCTCCCGCCGCGAGCATGGCGAGCCAACGATCGACGCCAAGCTGTGTGGTTACATGATAACCCGATCGAATCCTCCCGGCCTGAGCGCTAGCTCGCGCAAACCGGGGCACGAGGCCGATGCGCCGTTGGAGAAATTCGATCAGCTCAGCCTCGAACCGCTCGCCTGCAACACTCGCTACCTTTACGGATTCGGCGGGCGGATCCTGCCAGGGAATCGCATCGCGTATCGCTTCGAGCTCGACCGATCCTCCGTCGATTCGCACGCGCGAATCTCCCAGACGACGCCATTTGGCCCGCGTGTTTCCAATATCGAGCTCCACAATCACGGCGCGCTCGCTCTGCGTATGGACACCTCTCCCCCGACCAGCGCGACGATGCCTTCAGCGGTGTTCACGAGAAGCCTTCCGTAATCATCGACACCGATTGCCACGCCAGATACGAATTCGTCCGCCATGTGCGTCTCCACGAGCGCGCCGCGATGCACGTGGAGCGCCTCCCAACGATCCTTAAAGGGGGCAAAACCTCCGGCGCGAAAGCGCTCGATGGTCTTCCCAAGCTGATTGAGCAGACACGAGGTGAGCTGATTGCGCGACACGCCGCCCCGCACGATGGTTTCGAGATCCACCCATGGCTGATCGATCTCGCGCCCAACGTATTGCGGTACGCGAACGTTGACGCCAATCCCGATGACAATGGCCGCCGCCCGGTCACCTGGTCTCGCGAGCTCCAACAGAATCCCTGCAAGCTTTCGCTCCCCCGAGAGCACGTCGTTCGGCCATTTCAGGCCCACGTCCTCGGCACCGAAGTCTGCAAGCGCATCGGCAACCGCCACCCCCACTGCAAGGCTGAGGGCCTGAATCGCTGGTAGATCGTCCACGCGCATGCCGAGAGAGAGATAAATGTTCGAAGCGAAGGGACTCGCCCAGGTGCGTCCCCGGCGACCTCGCCCGCTGGTCTGCATCTCGGCAAGACAGACTCGTCCTTCTATAGGACCAGACGCGGCGGATTCCAGCAGATAGCGGTTCGTGGAGTCGATCTCACTGAGAATCTCGAGCTCGCCAACGAAGGCTCTGCCGTGTGGATCCAACCCCTCGCGAATGCTCGCAGCATCGAGAAGCTCGAGGCCCCCCGCGAGCACCAGCGTTTCATCGGATTCCTCGACGCCGTAGGAGGCGAGCCGCTCGAGGACCTCAGGATTGAGAGGTAGCTGCCCCCTCCGACGGGGCGCCCCATCGGCTAGCAGCTTGAGACAGACGATCAGTGGGTCTTCCTTCATCGAGAACACAGG
>JAPULC010000280.1 GCA_027295305.1 Gammaproteobacteria bacterium | reverse complement strand
AGCATCCCCTGACGCAGGCAGTGGCCTACGATACCCAGCTGCGTGAGCGGCGCGGGAAGATCCACGCGCAGGTCGCAAGCGTGGTCGAAGAGCTCTTCGGGGAGAAGCTCGATGAGCAGGCGGCGCTCCTCGCCTCTCACTGGGCAGAGGCGGACGAGCCCGGCACGGCGGTGCGTTGGCCTCGCAGGGCTGCGGACTGGGCGGGTTTGAACGATGCCGCTGAAGCCCATCGTCATTGGGAGCGGGTGCGTGATCTCGTGTCCGAGATTCCGGAGAATCCCGAGATCCTCGAGCTCGGGGCGCGTGCCTGCTCCCAGATTCTGATGCTGGGCTGGCGAATCGGAGAGTCCGAGGAGGATGCTGCCGCGAACTTCGAACGCGGCAAGGCGTTGGCGGAAAGGAGCGGCAGCATCGCGACCCTCGCGGAACTCAATGGTAACTACGCCGCCATCCGTGGCCTCAATCTCGGATACGTCCCCGACTATCTGGCCCACGCCGACGAAGCGACACGCCTCGCAGACCAGACCAACGACGCAGCGCTGCAGTGCGCCGAGCGCGCATATCGCATGTTCGCCAACATATTTGCCGGTAATCACCCCGAAGTTCTCGCGCTAACCGACGAACTGGCGGGGCGCATCCCGGACGATCCGAATTTCGGCGTCGAGTTCACCGGCTTCAGTCCCCTGCTCGGGATTCCGTGTGCGAGGGGCTGGTCTCTCTTGTCGATGGGACGCTTCGACGAGGCCCTCGAGGGTGGGGAGGAAATGCTCAGGGCCACCGCGGCGCACGGTTTCCCGGAAATGGAAGTCTGGGCGCGCGTGTTCATGGCCTGGGTGGGGGAAATCAACGGGGACAACGATCTTCTGCGCAGCCACTCACACGCGGCGCTCGATGCGGCGGAAAAACTGGGGGGCGGCTTTGACCGCCTGATGGCGTATTCCGCGATCGGTGCGGCTCACATGGTGGACGGCGAGCTGGATGCGGCCATCGAGGCACTCGAAAATTCCCTTCGCATCGCGGCGGAGACCCGCTCGGGTGGCTGCTGGACGCCGTTGACACTGGGCTTTCTTGCCGAGGCGCATCTTCGCCAGGGTTCCATTGCACCGGCCCTCGAGCGCGCCCAGGAAGCCGTTTCATTCGCGAGCGCTCACGCCCTCAGGCTGTTTCCACGCGCGTGGCTTGCCCTGGCACGCGCGCAAATCCGGTCCGACTTGACTGCAGAGGCTCTCGAGACGCTGAAGGAGGCCCAACAGGTCATCGACGACACATCGTCGGCGGGCTATCAGCCACGTCTCTGGGAGTATCGCGCGGAGCTCGCGCAGCGCCAGGGCGATGCGGACGCCCACGCGCACGCCATGCGCGAAGCCCTGCGCCTGTATAGGGAGTTGGGCGCAACCGGACATACCGAGAGATTGACTCAGTCGTTGAACGAAACGAGTTGATGCGCTGACCGTCGCCGCAGCCCTTCGGCCCTTCGACCCTTCGACCCTTCGACCTGCTCAGGGCAGGCAAGCTCGGGGCGGGCGGTGCAATTCAACACGGCGTCGGGCACACTCGCGGGCGAACGAACCAACAAATCGCTTCACGGCGACCCCTTCGACCTTCGACAGGCTCAGCGTGGGCGGGCTCGGGGCAGGCGGGCTCAGTCTAAGGAGAGATATGGCAACCGAAGAAGGGGCCGCCCGCGCCGAGGAAGCGGCTGACCCAGCCCAGGAATCCGCGGCCTTCACCAAGGGCTACCGGTACTACGTTCTCGGCATTCTCACCGTCGCATACGTCTTCAATTTCATCGATCGCCAGATTCTTGTCATCCTGCAGGAGTCCATCAAGGTGGACCTCGACTTGTCGGATGCCCAGCTCGGACTGCTGTCCGGGTTCGCCTTCGCGGTCTTCTACGTCACGGTCGGGATTCCCATCGCGCGCTGGGCCGACAGGGGCACGCGCCGCACGATCATCTCGCTGGCCATCGGCGTCTGGAGCGCGATGACCGCCGTATGCGGAATCGTGCAGAACTACTGGCAGCTTCTCGGTGCGCGCATTGGTGTGGGGGTTGGCGAGGCCGGGGGCAGCCCGCCCGCTCACTCCATGATCTCCGACATGTTCGCGCCCCACGAGCGTGCCACCGCACTGTCGATCTACAACCTGGGAATTCCCTTTGGAATATTCGTAGGTTTTCTCGCGGGCGGTTGGATCAACGAGTACCTCGGCTGGCGCTACGCGTTCTTCGCGGTAGGCATCCCCGGTCTGATCTTCGCGTTCATCGTGCGCGCTACCGTGCGCGAGCCGCCACGCGGCATGTCCGAGGGGATCGAGCGAGTTGCCGATGCGCCCCCGGTGTTCGAAGTGATCCGCATTCTGTGGTCCCGACGCTCGTTTCGCCACATGTCCATTGCAGCCGGGCTGCACGCATTCGTCGGTTACGGCGTGGGGCAGTTCATGGCTTCGTTCCTCATTCGCGTCCACGATCTGAATTCCGGTGAAGCCGCAAACTGGCTTGCGCCGGTATCCGCCATAGGCGGCGGCCTCGGCACCTTTTTCGGGGGTTATCTCTGCGACAAGTACGGCGCTGATGACGCACGTTGGTACGTCTGGCTGCCCGCAGCCGCCATCGTCATCTCGTTGCCGTTTGCACTGTTCACGTATCTCTACCCTTGGCACGTTCCCGCCATGGTGGTGTATATGATACCGGTCGCCCTCGGCTCGATGTATCTCGGCCCCATGCTATCGATGACCCATGGCATGGTGTCGCTGCGCATGCGTGCGGTGGCGTCGAGCATTCTCTTCTTCGTGCTGAATCTCATCGGGCTTGGAATGGGTCCATTCCTGACCGGTGTCGTTTCCGACGTCATCGGCCGCCAGGTTGGGGACATCGGCACCGGACTCAGATACGCGCTGTGCGTTGTCGCGCTGGTGAATCTATGGTGCGCCGCGCACTACTTCTATGCGGCGAAGTACATACGCCACGATCTCGCACGCGCACCCAAGTAGATTCGTTGGCGCATGTCAGAGTCCGAGCCAGCCGATGGGCGACAAAGGCGCGTTGCATTCATTGTCCTCGCTGTCGGCCTCGTCGTCGGCGTCATAGTGTTGCTTCTGGCTCAGGCGCACTTACGAGAGATCGAGGATCTGATCGAACGCGATCGCGATGCAGGGACGAGCGCCCTGATCGAGACGATTCGCTGGTTCATCGTGTTTCTGGTCATCCCTATGGCGGGCTTGCTCGGCTACCTAGCCTGGTTTGCTCTGCGCATCATTCGCGGTCAACGCTTTCCACCTTTGGGAACGCGCGTTCTGCGCAACACGGCAGTTCTCGAAGGTCGCCGGGCGGTGGTGCGCGGTTGGATCCTTGCTCTGGTTACGCTTCTGATCGCGCTCGCGATTTTGCAGCTCGCAGTCGCTCTTTGGACGCTGGCGGACGAGCTTGCTCGCGGCGACAACAACGTAGAACCACCGCCTTTGGTCGAGGCGCGACACGACTCGGCAAAGGCGGCGTAGCCGGCTTTCTGACAAGCTCTCAGACGCAAAGCCGAGTTCAGAGTGCGGTGAATGAGTCCAAGCGCCGGCGCAATTGTCGCGCCCAATCTCGCAACACGCGCCTGACCTCGCTGCGAGCATCCGCTCGCTGCCGGATCTCCACACCTGTTCCTCCGCGGTCTCCCCCGCGTCGATCGGCGGCACGTGCCAGGACCTCGTTCGTCTCCGAATCCCGAAGCTCGAGGACCAGTGTCGCTTCGCCAATGGATCTCAGGAGTACCCTTCGGCGCCCAACGGTATCGGGCGGGACAAAGGAGACCACGTCGATCAGCGTACCGCGTATCATGAGCACGCCGGGGCCGGGCTCGTCGGTGATCTCGTAGCGTTCGCTGCGCTCAAGCTCCTCCCTGAAGATGTCCCGTGCCATCTCCGGAAGTCGCTCCTGCATTGCCGCATCCACCGGGAACTCGTTAGCCGAGGAGGACCGAGGTCGTTCGGGTACGTCCCGGAACGATACACCTTCCCCATGCGGCAGGATTTTGGTGTAGGGCTCGAGATCCAGATCCGGCTTCACCCACACCCGCTGCATGCGGTTGCCCCGGGACACTGGGTAGAGCCCATCGAAGGTTGGCTCGGCATCGGTGTCGACCTGGATTCTTCTGGACTCGGCGTCCAGCGGGAACAGCAC
>JAPULC010000028.1 GCA_027295305.1 Gammaproteobacteria bacterium | reverse complement strand
ATGGTTACTTTCTCGAGCCGCGCGATGAGCTTCGGCGGCGGCTGCTCAAGCTCCAACGCGGAGCCGAAGTGGGAGAGCCGCCACCCGGCGACAATCCGCTCTTGCGGTCCGGACTGGCGTTTGCCGGCGTCAACTCCAACGCGCCGTATCTGGGCGATTTGGATACATCGAACGACGGCGTGCTGACTGCCTTGGAGGTGCTGGGTCTGAACCTGGGCGGGACCCAGCTCGTGGTGCTGTCCGCGTGTGAGACGGGGCTTGGCGAGATCCATGAAGGCGAGGGGGTCTATGGCTTGCGTAGGGCCTTTAAGGAAGCGGGGGTGCAGGAGATCGTGATGTCGCTGTGGGCGGTCAGCGATGCGGGTACGCAGGCGCTCATGAGCGCAATGTATGAGCGTCTGCTTGCCGGGAATTCGCCACGGGACTCACTGCGCGGCGCTCAGCGGCACCTGATGGAGGACCCGCGCTGGGGATACCCGTACATCTGGGCCGCATTTACGATCGTGGGGAAGTGATGGCTCCGGGAGCGTGCCCGGAAGCTCGAAAGGGTGAAATCGGCGATGGAATGGAAAACGAGGGTTCGAGTGGCTTTACCCCTGGCGACTAGGAGATACACATGAAACTCAGTCTGCTGAAAGTCAGTGCGCTTGCGCTGCCGCTTCTCGTATTGGGGCTTGGGTCCTCAGCGAGTGCCCACTCGGGTCCTGTGGCGAAGCTGACCCAGGTGGTTGGAACCGTGGAGTACAGCAAGAACGCTAAAGTCTGGCGGCGTATCACGCGCACTAAATATCTGTTCGTGGGACATCAGATCCGAACGGGGGATGACAGCTCGGCCAAGGTGATCGACCAGGAAACCGGACTGTCGCAGGACCTCGGCGCGAACAGCATGATCGCCATTCGGGCCGACGGCCCGGAGTTGATCAAGGGTGTATTGTCGGAACCCGAAGAGGCCGGCGGCAGCTTCTGGGCGGCATTGCAGGCCAAGTTCACCAAGGCGCAGCGTTACACGACGGTGCGCCGAAAGGTCAGTATGGACGAGCCCGTCAAGGTTGCGACGAGCCGCAACGTCTCCGTGTCGCAGACCTATCCGGAGTTGGTGTGGGAAAACGTAGGCGCCGGTTATGCCTATCGTCTTACCGTGGACGCAGACACCTATGAGGTTCCGGTGGCGAGCACCGGGGAGATGATCCGCTATCGCTTGCCGGACCTCACGCCGGGTGATCACAAGTACATCGTGGAGATCACGCTCAGCAACCAGGTCAAATTTACGCCGCGATCGAAGAGCACGCTCACGTGGCTCTCCGCCGAGGAGAACCGCGAGTACCTGAGCGTTGAACGCGAGGTGCGTGAAGACGGCGATGGCGACGAGTTCTTGCTGGCGTCGTTCATGGAGGAGCACGGGTTCCTGGTGCCAGCGATGGACACGTATCGCGAATACTTCCAGGCCAATCAAGATGACAACGATATGCGACCGTTGCTCATCAAGTCGTACAGCGACCTGATGTTGTTCGATCTGAAAGAAAAGGAAGCCATCGCGTATAACGCGGTTCTCCTGTCGGAAGAGAGTTGAGCACACAAAGCCAAAATCTGAGCGCGCGCGTGGCAAGCGCTCCACGGTCTTTTCGTGGAGATGCGGGCCGCTACCGAGAGTCGTTGGTACGCTCAATGAAGGGGCTCATCGGTCGCTACGACATTCTGATCACCGTCTTCTTCTTTTTATTGGCGATTCCAGCCGAATACAGTGAGTTGTTCTCTGCGTTCGAGGACCAGACCGTTTCGCTGCGGCATACGATGAGGAGCGGGGTCGAGCTCGACCAGAATATCGTCTTCGTCAGCACCGACGAAGAATTTTTCCAGGCCTACGCGGGGTTTCCTCTGCGACGCACCGACATCGGACGCATCGCGAAGAACATCTCGGACCTCGGGGCCGCCGTGGTGGCGGTGGACGTGCTCCTCGATTTTCCGAGCTCATACGGTGAAGACCCAGAGGCCGCCGAGCTTCTGACAACGGCCGGCAACGTGGTGTTGGTCTCGCAGGCCATCGTCAGGGACGGCAGGCTCGAGTCCATCAATTATCCCATCGAGCCCCTTCGCTCGGTCGTTGTAACGGGTTACGCAAACATCGAGTCGGAATCGGCATTAGTGAAGAACATGTCCCGAGTGCGCATCTACGAAGAGGGCATGAGGTTGGACGATGGCTGGCCTTTTGCGGTGCAGGCGCTCGCAATGTATCTCGAGGTCGAGCCTTTCATCGAGGAGCAGACACTGTATTTCGGTGACGAGCTCAAGATACCGCTCGATCGGCAGGGTGCTCTGTACATCGATTTTCCGCTGCCATCGGAGGGCGCGAAGTCATTTTCGGAATCTCGGGGCCTGAGCGCACGCGAGTTTCTCGATCTCTCGCAGCACGACGAAGACACACTGGAAGAGCTGAGGTTTTGGGTTGACGGCAGGATCGTTCTGATCGGTGATACCTCCGAGGTATCACACGATTACTTCAACACGCCCGTTGGGGTGCTATACGGTGTCGAGATCATCGGCGCCACCATCGACACGCTGCAGAAGGGTGGACAGCTTCGACCGGCACCGTTCTGGGCAGAAACCGTGATGACGCTGCTCGTCCTGGGCGGATTGGTGGCAAGTACCTATCTCGCCAATCCCGGCGCCCGGGCGGGTGCCGAGATCGGCCTGCTTGTCGGATGGATGGCACTGGTGTCTTTTCTTTATGCGCTTGCGGGCATCGTCTTCTCCATGGCCTACATCATCGTTGCGAGCTTCTTCGGGCTGCTCGTCATCAATCTGCGTTTCTACTTGCAGGAGCGCGATCAGAAGGCGCTGATTCGAGACGCCTTCGGTCAGTACCTCTCGCCCGATGTGGTCAGCAGCCTGGTGAAAGATCCGTCCAAACTGCGCCTGGGGGGCGAGCATCGCACGATGACGGCCTTCTTCTCCGACATCCGGAGCTTTTCCACTTTCGCGGAGCAGCTCTCGCCGGAGGAGCTGGTGGCACTCTTGAACGAGTACCTCACCCAGATGTGCGACATCATTGCGCAGTACGCAGGAACGGTGGACAAGTTCGAAGCGGACAAGATCGTCGCATTCTGGGGCGCGCCGCTCGAGCAACCCGACCATGCGGAGCGCGCCTGTCACGCCGCCATCGACATGCAGACGAACCTGGTGGGTTACAGAGCCAAGCTCGAGGCAGAAGGACGACCCATCGTGCACGTGCGGATCGGAGTCAACACCGGGGCTATGGTGGTGGGTAATCTGGGCTCG
>JAPULC010000279.1 GCA_027295305.1 Gammaproteobacteria bacterium | reverse complement strand
GTCAGATTTACGATCACGCAGCCGCTCCACCGCGTCCTCGAGCTCTGAGCGCTTTCGCATCAGCGCCGTGAGCTGCGGGTGGTCCGGGTACTGTTTTCTCGGCTTGAGCCGCGCCACCACGAATCTGTTGGCACCATCACCTTCCATTCGCGGGTGCTCCGTCGCGAGTCGATCGCGCGTGCTGTAGTGCTCCGCCACGCGCGACGCGGTGTAAGCAAACGCTTCCGCCGCGCTCACGACGTCGTTCTTGTCGGTGTCGGCCACCGACAAGGACAATGCCTCGATCCAATAGCGCCCAAAGACCGTCGCATTGCGTTCGTTGCCGTTTTTCGTCGCGGTGATCACGAGCCTGTGATCGTCTTCCAACGTCGACAGAGCGCCGCCACTCGCACTTGTCGTCAACACCACGAGCTGTCGTTCGCAGCGAATCTCATCGAGCCACTCATCGAGCTCTGTATCGGTCACGTCCGGACCCGGGATGTTGTATTTGTAGCGCGTGCCATCGTGGGTGCCGTGTCCGACGAGCACCACCACGAGCTGATCGTCCTGCGTCACATCCGCAGCAAGCGCAACGAACATCGCGTGCATCGACTCGCGCGTGGCGTTGGCGCCATCCAACACCCGGACATTCGAATCGTCCACTACGAGTCCCCGTGATCGCTCCGCGATGTCGCTCACTGCGGAGCGAAAACTCTCCTCGTAGCGCTCCTCCCCGGAAAGCCCGCCAACAATTGCAATGTAGGTATCGGCGGCAACCCCGCTCGACCCCACCGCAAGCCAGAGCAGCAGCAAGCGAAGCGACATCAGACCGCACCCCAACGTCGGCGCAGCAACCATTCACCGCTCTTGAGCAACAGCAACAACATGAACACGGCCGGCATGTTCCATAACGACAGAAGCTCACGCTCCGTCACGCCTGCGGCAGAGAAGCTGATGGCGCTCGGCAATTCCCCCAAGCGATCGAGGGTCCAATAGGCACCACCGGTGCGTGATGCGATGTCCCTGAGGAGGCCGGCGTTTTGCGCTGCGTCGAAGTCCTCGGATGCTCCCATGGCATATCGGAAATGGCGAGTCGCAGCCCCGAGACTGACGCCTTCCACCTCCGCTTCGGCATCCACGCGATAGTTCTCGTTGGCGTCGGGAATGAAATAGCCGACATAATTGCCGTCGTCGCCTGCAGATCGATGCATCTCGATTTCCCGGGCGGGGCCCGATTGGGGCGTGACGACAACGCGCACCCGCGCATCGTTCACCGGTATGTGCTCGCTCGTTCGAACAGCCACTTCGATATTCGCCTGGCGTCCTTGCGTGGCGAGATTCAGCTGCAACGGATCGGGGGCGGCAGATGCAAGACTGCGAACGAGCTGTCGCCAGAACTGCTGGTGACGTACATCGTCAGCCGGAAGATGCATGCGCCACCGCCACGTGCTCGCAGTCGCCAGAATCGCTGCCTGACCGCGTCCGTAATGCTGGCTCACCAGGAGCGGCTGGGCGCGGCCCTCGACCAAGGCTTCTACCAATGTCACCGCGCCGGGCTTCAGCGCACCAAGGGATTGGAAATCGCCGATTGCCGGCAGCTCAGCCCAGAGGGCGCGATTACGCTCAGGATCGGCATCCAGACGGCATATCAGAGACGCCTGTCCCGCGCGGGTGAGACGCACGTTCGCCTCGGTGCCCACGTAGGTGGCATCGCGCCCTCGCCTGAGCTTCGCGGGAAGCGCGTCCGACACCGCGGTGACGTCCCAACCGCCATCCCCGAGGCTTTCGCGACCGGCGAGAAGCAGGAGACTGCCGCCGCGATCGCCGACGAAGTCCCGAATCAACGCGTGTTGTGACGGGCTGAAATTCGGTGCGCCGATGCTCCCCATGATGAGTGCGTCGTAGGCGAACAGCGCCTTGCGGTCATCGGGAAAGCCTTCGGCAAGCTCGTCTTCGGATCTCACCCCCTGCCGATAGCTTTTTCTCTGGGTCGTTCTGAGCCAGGTCACGAGCTCGAGGGAGGCATCACCCTCGAGCGCGCGACGAACGAATTTGAACTCCCAACGCGGCTCGCCTTCGAGGTACAACACGCGATAGCGCCGAGAAGGCACCTCTACCAGCGCACGGCGGGTATTGTTACCTAACAGCAATTCGCCCTCGAGGGGCTCGAGACTGAAACGCAGGTCGCGAATTCCCGCTTCGCCGACATCGAGCTCCACCTCCTCGACATGGACACCCGCTGCAATGGGCAGCGTGATCGGACGCGCTGCCACAAGCGCTTCTGCGGAATAGACTTTCAACACCGTCTCACCACCACCTGAATGACGCACGGCCACGCGTGCGGTGATGCGAGAACCCGGTAGCGCCGTCACGGGCAGGTCCACCGCGGAGAGCTCCAGATCGTTCGCCATCCGCTCGGGACCCACACCGACCGTGTGTATCGGAATGCCATAATCGGCAAGATCCAGCAGACTCTCCGGGGGGCTAGCGTTGTCTGCGCCATCGCTCACGAGCACCAGTGCCCCCAACGGTACGCTCTTCAGCTCGTCGAGCACCTGCGTCAGCACCCCGGTAACCGCACTGTTCTCTCCCGTCGCACTCAACGTATCGATGGACTCGATGCTCTCCAGCGCACCGTCGAATCCATACAGTCGAAGATCGTAGGCATGCTCGAGCTGCGGAAGCAGGTCTCGTTTGATGGCTTCGATCGCAACGCCGAGGCGCGACCCGTCACGTTCAGGCAGCGACATGCTGCGGGAGCGATCCAAGAGCACCGCCACCGAGTTGGCCCTCGATTTCAGGCGCTCGACTTCGAGGGACGGCTGCCATAGAAGGAGCAGCACCAAGGCGATCACCGATGTCTGCAGCGCCCACACCGTAGCGACTCGCGGCATGGCCATGCGGCTCCGTCGAGAAATCAGCACCGCAGCAAGCACCAGCGTCGCGACAGTCAGCAACGACCACAGGATCCCGATAGGCCAGGTCGACGCCAGCACCAAGCGACCTGCCTCGAAGGTCTCCGCAGGATATTTGAACAGGAACTCGTAGATCACAGGCTCAGCCCGGACAATTCGCGACGGAAACCAGCCACACGGATTGGACCGCCCAGAGCTTCAATGGGTCCTTCAATGGGTCCTTCAATGAGTCAAGGCGTAGACGATGATGTTCACGCCCACAGCATAGGACTTGGTGGAGAACGTCTCGAAATACCACTGTCCGTATGCTTCGCGCTCCCAGCCGTCACCGATGTCGGTGTTGTGTGTCGCGACCACCATCAACCTGCCATGGGTGTCGAAGTAGCCACGAAAATTCACCTGCTCCAGAGAGCCCACGGGACGGCGGTGCAGCCCGGCGGGTTCGTAGCTGGTGCCATAGGGACTGGCGAAGCTGCGCGCGGGGACCTGTGGAGCGCTCGGCAGATCGAACACCGTTTGCAGGATCGGATGCGAATCCGGAATTCGCCGCCATCGTCGGTCCGGAAGGATCTGGCGCATGGCGCGCTCGAAGTTACGCCACTCGCCCTGCCCCCAGAAATCGTCCACCCACAGGAACCCGCCGCGCGCCAGGTATTCTCTGAGGGCCGCCTGTTCCTCCGCCGTCAGATCCATCCAGCCAACGTCGGACATATATATGAAGGGGAAGTCGAACAGATCCGGATCGGTCAGTCGGCGACTGGTGGCTTTCTGTTTCGCGAGAATTGCCGTCAGCTGTTGGAGCCGAAAGCTGAAGTTCTCATCGGCCTCGGGAAAGTCGGTCTGCCAGCGTTGCCACACGCGGCCATCGTAGGCGTAGTAGGCTTCCCCCCACCCTCCGGTGCTGTCGTATTCGACCCGCGCGAAATTGAACAGCGAGAGGTCGACCTCCTCGGGAGGTAGTGGTCCATCAGCCGGCAGCGACGCGGCAAGAGCAAGACCCACGACCAGCAGCACACTCCTTGCGAGTGCCACCCACCGTAGCCTGGACGCCGATGCTCTCATGTCATTGAGCCTAAGGGGCAACGCTGGAGTTTGGCAAGCAAGCGCTGCTGTGACAGAGCCGTCGCACGAAGCCTGTCAGATGTAACTTTATGTTTATCAATGTGTTATATAACATATCTAGAAATTGATACTCGCGCAACGCGCGTGGCATCCTAGGAAGTCCGTGTGCGCGAAGCCGTGCAAGATGTCAGAATCCCGCGTGCGGAAGGAGCAACCATTGGCAATCGACCAGCACCGATATCCGCCACCGACGACATCGTCCATTGCTCACGTGGGCACGTACCGTCGACGCATGGCGGTGAGCCTGGAACGCATGTTCGAAAATGCGCTGGATTGGGAGCATCTGCCACACCTGCACCGCTCGAGCTTCTCGACCATCGAGTGTCTGGACGCGGGGGATTGGGGGTGGCGAGCGCGGGTGCGCGCATCGGCAGCGCGCGGCGCAAACGCCTCCCTGATCGAGCTCCGCCTCGATCAGGACCTGCACCGCTGGATCACGCGAACTCTGGAAGGTCGTGGAGCGGGCAACGAGGTCTGGACCCACGCGTTCGAGTTCGGGCCATCGGAGATCGAAGTCGTCGTGGACTTCTTCACCCCCGGCGTCGCCGACGAGAACCGCGAACGGGTGGGGACCGGGTTCATCGACCTCTACCAGAAGCTATACGACGAGGACGAATGGATGATGAGACTGCGGCAACGTCGTCTCGAAGACGCCCAAAGGCAACTCGCTCTCGCTTCCGAACGGCTTCCGGTTGGCTCCCTGGCGGAGCTCGTACCTACGCTACCGCGATGTGTGGACTTCAACGGACGTCGCCTGCGACTGGCCGAGGTCAATGGCGAGATACACGTTTTCGACACCCTGTGCCCGCACGCTCTCGGGCCCCTCGACACCGCACCCATCGTCCAGGGGATCGTCGAGTGCCCCTGGCATGGACATCGTTTCGACATCGTCACCAGCCGCTGCGTCTCCCGTGACAAGCCAGGCCTTTCCGATGGGCAACTTCGATTGAGGCCTGCACCGTCGGTGGAGATCGATCACGAGCGCACCGTCTGGCTGGTGGACGAACGCGCCGCGCGCTGATAGATAGTTTCCGTAGCTGCGAAAGCTCGTAGAAGGAGCGGCTAGAAAGTTATCGACGCCGAAGATTGACGTTCGAATCGGCGTTGTCGCTGGCTTTGCGGCGCAGTAACGTAAGCGTTGCAGACAATCTCGGGTACACCGTCATGCGTAATGGCTATCGCGTCATCGACACCGACGCTCACCAGATGGAACCATCAGGAATCTGGAAGGAATACATCGATCCGAAGTTTGCCGA
>JAPULC010000278.1 GCA_027295305.1 Gammaproteobacteria bacterium | reverse complement strand
ACCCACGAGGTGCAAACGCTCCACAGCCTGGAGGCGTCGCTCGAGGATATCTTCATCGAAGTCACCGGGCAGGGTCTGGCATGAAAAGACTGCTCGCCCGCATCGTCTGGGACATCCGTCTGCAGTTCCGCAATGGCTTTTACTACGTGGCGGGCCTCGTGGTGCTCATGTTCGTGGTCCTGCTTGCCTGGCTGCCCGAGCAGACCCTCGCCTGGGTGATGCCGATCGTGCTGTTCGGCAACATCGCCACCAACGGCTTTTACTTCATGTCGGGCCTCGTGCTGTTGGAGAAGGCCGAGGGCAGCCTCGAGGCTCAGGTGGTCACGCCACTGCGCGACCGCGAGTATCTGCTCGGCAAGGTGCTGACGTTGTCCGTGCTGTCGCTCATCGAGAGCGTGCTGATCGTCGCATTCACTTACGTCGGGGAGCCCGCCTGGCTCATGATCGGCTGCGGGGTCGTGCTGATGGCAGCCGTACTGGCATGCTTCGGTTTTCTGACCGTTGCGCGCTACGACTCCATCAACGAATTTCTGTTTCCCTCTATCCTCGTGACCACCCTGCTCGCCATCCCCTTGCTGGATGTCTTGGACGTCTGGTCGAGCCCGCTTCTTTACCTGCATCCGACCCATGCATCACTGGTGTTGCTGCGAGCGGGACTCGGGCACGTACCGAGTGGCGAGCTCGCCTTCGCATTTTTTGCGGCGGTGGTGTGGGCCGCGATTGCGTTCGCATTGTGTCTGCAGGGCTTTCATCGCTTCGTGGTGGCACGGCAGGGCGCACGATGAATGCCTTGCAGGCGATACGCGCGCTTGGCCCCATCGACATCCGCAGCGTCTGGCGCGATTCGCTGCTCAGGTGGATGTTCGCGTTGGCACTCGGCCTCGGGTTTTTACTGCGCTGGGGCATCCCGCCTCTGTCGGTGAAACTCGCCAACGACTACAGCTTCGATCTGGTGGCGTACTACCCGCTGGTCATGAGCATGATGCTGCCGACGTTGCCCATCCTCGTCGGCGTCATCATCGGCTTTCTCCTTCTGGACGAACGCGACGACAGAACACTGAGCGCACTTCAGGTCACGCCGCTGACGCTTCGCGGCTACCTCATCTACCGCCTTACGCTACCGATCGTCTTGAGCGTCGTGCTGACCCTCGCGGTGTTCTGGATTGCCGATCTCGTGATCGTAGGCGCCGGGCAGCTATTGGTAGCGGCGGTGGCGGCGGGACTGCTGGCGCCCATCTTTGCGCTCTTTCTGGCTGGATTCGCCAACAACAAAGTGCAGGGGTTTGCGCTCAGCAAGGCGAACGGCGTGATTACGATCCCGCCCCTGGCGGCATGGTTCGTCGACGAGCCCTGGCAGTGGCTGTTCGGAATCGTGCCCACCTACTGGCCGATCAAGACGTTCTGGCAGTTACAAGCCGGGGCGAGTGACTGGGGGCTCTACCTGGCGATAGCAATCGTCTTCCAGCTTGGGGTGATGTGGCTGCTGGTAAAGCGATTCGAGTTTGTAATGCGTCGGTGAAGGTGCTGCTGGAGTTACCCGTCTGCATCCAACTCAGCGTAGTGACGAAAGATCCCGTGCTCGTTGAACGGGATCCGCCGGTCGGAAGCAAGGTAGGCCGCGATGTTCGGCCGATCTGCGACGCGAGCGTGGAGTTCGATGACTCGCGAGTGCTCGCTCTCCAGCGCACGCATGGCATTGGGAAACGCATACTCGAGGCCGGCGATCACCTGAAACAGCGACAGATCGACGTAGGTGCAATCTGAGCCGATGAGCCACCGCCCCCCGGAAGCAGCGTTCTGCGCGAGGACCCGTTCGAAATACCCCAGATACTTCGGCAATCTCTGCTCGAGGAAGACAGACGTGCGCCGCGCCGCCTCGGGTTTCTGCTCCTCGTAATACAACGCGCCGGCGATTGGATGATGCGTGTCGTGGACTTCGTCGGCAAAGTCCGCGATGGTGAGCTGGAGCGCGTCGGCGCGAAATCGGTCTTCGACTGCATCAGGTGTGAGCCCATGGCGTTGCGCAACGTAGCGACAGATCGTCGCGGTCTGCGCCATGAAAAGCTCACCATCCTGGAGGATCGGCGGCGCGTAAGTTGGCGTGCCGATGTCGGTGCGCTGAAGCGCATCGACGATCGCAGCGGCGCCACCCCCCTCACCCTCGGGAAGCCGGGCCACATCCACGTAGGACGCCCGGGCATCTTCAAGTACGAGCCTGACGAATTCGCCACGCCCCTGGATCCCGGGCCAGTAATACAGTCGGTAGCTCGTATCATCGTTGGACATGATTCAGATCTCTAGAACATCAACGGCAAAACAAATGCCGAGACAATCGCAACGATCAGCAGAATCGTATACGCAATGAACTGCAAGAAGAACTTGAGCGTCGTCATGGCCACAGATTGGCCATAGACGACCTTCAACGTAAGAAAGGCATAGACGAGCCCTCCCGTCAGCAGAACGCCTCGCAGCCCGGACCAAACTACGTCGAGTGCGCCCATGGCGTCCGGGCCAGGTTCCGGCAGCAGTTCCAGCACCGTGAATAGTAGAAACATAAACGAGTGGAGGTGAAAGCCGAGCACGAGGTGCTCGGTGTAGTAGCGCCGTGGATAGAAGAGCTTCATCAACAAGGCAAAGGCGGGGACAAGAAAGAACATTGCGATCGGCAGACCGTCCAATAGATTGTCTCGAAGCTGCTTCGGTTCCAACGCCATCGCCCTGCGAGCCACGCGAGACTCCCAGCTCTCCGCCTCCGGGTCTGCCCGTTGTCCTACGCCTCCAACGCCCGCATTCAACTCCTCCATTGCCTCATCCGGTAGCTGGAACCACGCCTGGATTTGCGCTTTCTCGCCTGCGTCCATGCGTCCATATACCGCCAAAAAGTCTGGATCGACTCGAAGCTCCTCCCACGCCTCGCCCATCTCCTGCGAATGAGCTCCATCGATCGTGAGGTCCCAATCCCCACTCATCGACAGAAAAAAGAAGAAGACCAGACTCGTGATGAGATAGAGCCGCACGGGTGACATGTAACTCGCCCTGCGTCCCTGCGCGAATTCACGCGTCAGTTGGCCCGGCTTCGCGACCAACGCCCAGAACGTTCGCAACAACCGCGAATCCAGCTCGAAGGTCTCGCCGAGCATCTCGGAGGCGACCCGGTGCACCGCGCGAAGATAGTCCTTATCGTTCTGCCCGCAGCGGTGGCAAAAGGCGCCGCTTCGTGTGGTTCCGCAATTCGGGCAGACGGACGTAGTGGGTTTGGCTTCGCTCATCGATTCTCGCACCGATCGCTGTGTGCTCCGCCATGCCAAGGAATCAGCTGGCTACAGCAGCGCTGCGGTTTGCGATGTAGGAGTGGCTTTAGCCGCGATACGAAGACACCGGGCTCAATGCCCGGGGTTTGAAGTCCGATCGGGAGAGCGGGCGCTTCGCGCCCGATCGCGGCTAAAGCCGCTCCTACGAGATTCTTGCTCCCGC
>JAPULC010000277.1 GCA_027295305.1 Gammaproteobacteria bacterium | reverse complement strand
ATTGTTGGCCTGCTGGCTCGGCAGAGACCTTGGTGGGAACCGGGAACCGCCAGC
Source organism: Gammaproteobacteria bacterium (assembly GCA_027295305.1). Classification (GTDB taxonomy): domain Bacteria; phylum Pseudomonadota; class Gammaproteobacteria; order Pseudomonadales; family Azotimanducaceae; genus JAPULC01. The sequence continues at coordinate 8,772 of JAPULC010000277.1, read as the reverse complement.
GGTTATCAGTTCCTCACCATGGGTTTTCTCATCGGCGAGCTGGTCAGGCGGGTGACAGGGAAGTCCTTCGGCACTTTTTTCAGGACGGAAGTTGCCGAGAGGCTCGGGGCGGACTTTCACATCGGATTGGCGCCGGAGCATCGCCCCAGGCTGTCGCGGATCGTCATAGATCCTGAACGGGACCTCGATCTCGAACCTGGTTCGATTCCAGACAAGGCGTTCAACAATCCTGCGGAGGCACGTTTCTCTTCGAGAGCGAGTCAAGCGGCTGAGATTCCCTCGGCCAATGGGCATGGCAACGCTCGATCGCTTGCACGTATCGGCTCTGCAGTGGCCATGGGCGGCGAGGTTGACGGTATTCGCCTCTTGTCGAGAGCCACCCTCGACAGAGCCCTCGAGGAGCAGAGCTACACGACCGATCTGGTGGCCGAGGTTCCCATCCGCTTTGGCCTCGGCATGGGTCTCAACAGTAAGGAGTACCCCCATCCCAATCCCAACACGTTGCACTGGGGTGGATTCGGCGGCTCGTTCTGTATCATGGACCTGGATGCGGGGATCTGCTGTGCATATGCAATGAATCGCATGCTGGGTGAATCGTTCGGCGATGACCCGCGCAATGCCAGCATAAAGAGTGCGCTGTTTTCGGTAATGGCCGGCTGACGCTACATCAACGCCGACCGGATTACTCTCTCGAGCTTTTGGCTTGATGGGCGAAACGGCAGGGCATAGTATCGTTTGATCTGCGCCGACGCGCAGAGGGGGGAGTCAATGACGCGCTTGGACGCCAAGATCCGTGAGCTACGCGAGTGTCTTGCTGATCTGGAACACGTCGTCGTGTGCTTTTCAGGCGGCGTCGACTCGAGCTATCTGCTCGCCCAGGCCGTTGATGTGCTCGGCGAGCGCGCTCTTGCCCTGACTGCTGTTTCTCCCAGTCTCGCAACGGAGGAAGGCGAAGACGCACGGCGCTTAGCCGAGCAGCTCGGGGCGCGTCACGTGCTCGTTGAGACCTTCGAGGTCGACGATCCGCGTTATGCCGCAAACCCCACGAATCGTTGCTATTTCTGCAAGAGCGAGGTCTATGGGAAGGCGGTGGAAGAAGCCACCCGCTTGGGGATTGCTCACGTGCTCGACGGCTTCAACGTCGACGACCGCGACGACCTGCGACCGGGGCGCAAGGCGGCCCGCGAGCTTGGCGTGCGCTCACCGCTGGACGCCATCGGCTTCGACAAGGCGGACATACGAGAAGCCGCGCGGCGCATCGATCTACCGGTGTGGGATAAGCCAGCGCTTGCTTGCCTGTCGAGCCGCTTTCCGTACGGCACGCGGATAACTCCCGAGCGGCTCTCGCAGGTGAACCGATGCGAGCGTGTGCTGCGCGGACTCGGATTCAAGGTATACCGGGTGCGTTATCACGGCGAGCTCGCGCGCATCGAGGTGGGTCAGGATGAAATCGAGCGACTGCTGGACGGCGATGTGCGCGACACCGTGCTGTGTGAGTTCCGCGCGGCGGGTTTCCTCTACATCGCCGTCGATTTGCAGGGGTATCGCATGGGCTCGCTGAACGAAGCCATCACCACACGAAGAGATCCCGAGGTGACGCCCGTGCGTATAGTTGAGGCGGTCGAGGCGGGGAAGCCCCAGCCGAGTCCGTCATCGGAGTGAAACGAGTATGAATATTGATCAAGTCAAACCGGTTACGATCACCGATCTGTGGTCGGGTATCCAATCGGACGTTTCAGGTGCGAATCAGCTCGAGGTGGCTGCCCAGGCACTCGCGAGTGCGATCCACGAACAGTTCCAGGAGTCGGTTGTGCTGGCTCGGGTTTTCGTCACGGTAGACTTCGATGCGCTTCCCGCATCGAATCAGTCATTCGTGCGCGAGTTGACGAAGTCGAGCGATACAGATCTCACGGGCGACGTCCCAGTGTTGTCCCTCGTTGGCACGTCCGGCCAAGAGAGCAACTGGCAGGATCGTCGCAAGTCCGAGGGCCATGTCGGCATACCGCTGATATCCTCGGATTTCGTCGATGCGATCCCCATGATTTCTCGGCTGATCAAGGAGATGGGTGTGCCGATGGATTGGGTGGACACGCATGAGTCCGAACTCATCCAGAAGACCATTGGTCAAAGCGAGGGCCTGTTCTTCGTAACCGATGCCGCGGAGGCCACGGACACGGAAGGGCGCAAGATCATCGCAGCGCAGGACTTCGTGAATGAGTACGGCGTGAAGAGCGTGTTCGGCGTCGGCACCGCGTACCCGAGCAGTCAGCTCGTCGTGATGGTGGTGTTCTGCCGTGATGGTTTTTCGCGTGAGGCCGCGGAGAATTTCCTTCCGTTGGCGAGCCTGTTCAAAGGTGCGACGGGCTCGTTGGTGGAAAAGGGCGCCATCTTTTCGGATTAGCGAAGCCGCTGGCCATCCCCCTGCGCTCAGGCGCGGCGGCGTCTTGGCTTGAAGTAGAAGTACGTCTTGCCGATCTCGTCGTGCAGTTCGGCGAGTGCGACCTGGCAGTCGTCAATGAAGGCATGCAGCGTCTCGCCCTCGCGCTCGCGCACGTCCGCCTGCTTGAGCGAGCGGATGGTGCGATTGCAGGCTCGAAGCGGACGGTCGCTCCGCGGCAACGCGCGCAGGGTTCGTCGGATGTCCTGCAGGCAGCGTGCGTAGGCCCGCGGTAACTCCGTGTTCGTGAACAGGAACTCCAGCACCGGGGCACGGTCGATGGGTTCATTCATCGACGCGTAGTAGCTCTGCATTGCGTACAGCGATCGCAGAACGCTTCGCCATTGAATATTCTGGAACGGCAGCAGATCGCTCGACTCGAGGAGAAGATCTCTGGAACGAACGTCGATGATGCGCGTGGTCATGTCCGCACGCTCGATGTAGTTGCCGAGCCGAAGGAAGTTCCACTTCTCACCGTGCACCATGTTGGCGGAAAGAAAGCCTTCGAGCTGTTGAACTCGGCGTGTGATACCGCTCAAGGCCTCGACACAGCGGGTTCTGGAAAGCTGTCCCGAAAGTTCGGTGCGCGCGTAGAGGTAGAGGTCGTTGATGTACTCGAACGTGACGCGCGGCATGGTGTCACGCACGGTGCGTGCGTTCTCGCGCGCCCTGTGAATGGAGCTGACGATGGACCCCGGGTTGTTTGCGTCGCTCGTCAAAAACCGCACGACGTTACGTTCCGTGGCTTCCTTGTGGTGTGACTCGAAGAGCTCCTCCGAGCCCATGATGTCGATCAGCGGCTGCCAACCGAGGGGCAGGCGCACGGGCAGATCCATCAGCAGGTTGGAGTTCACCGTGATCAGCCGCGCGGTGCTCTCGATTCGCTCGATGTAGCGTCCAAGCCAGTAGAGACGCTCGGCGACGCGTGAGAGCGTCTGATGCTTAATCAAGATCCACGACCCAGGTGTCCTTGCTGCCTCCGCCCTGGGAAGAGTTCACCACCATGGAACCTTTGCGCAGGGCTACGCGGGTGAGTCCGCCGGTCGTGACGTACGTGTTTGCGCCGGAGAGGATGAAGGGCCTGATGTCCAGATGTCTCGGCTCGGCGTGACGATCGACGAGTGTCGGAGCGGTGGACAGTGTCAGCATGGGTTGCGCCATGTAGTTGCGCGGATTCGCGAGGATCTGGCGCGCAAACGTGTCGCGTTCCGACTTGGTCGCGTGCGGCCCCATCAACATGCCATACCCGCCGGACTCATTGGCCGGCTTCACTACCAGCTTGTCGAGGTTGTCTAGCACGTAGTCGCGCTGCTCTTTCTCGACGCATCGATAAGACGGAACGTTGGGCAACAGCGGCTCTTCTGAGAGGTAATAACGAATCAGATCCGGAACATAGGTGTAGATCACCTTGTCGTCGGCAACGCCACAGCCGGGTGCGTTGGCAAATGCGACGTTGCCCGCCCGCCAGGCACGCATGAGACCGGGGGTGCCGAGAGTCGAGTCTTTCCGAAACGTCTCCGGGTCGAGAAACAGATCGTCGATACGGCGATAGATCACGTCCACCCGCACCAGCCCCTCGATGGTGCGCATGTAGACGCAATCGTCGCTGTCCACCACGAGATCACTTCCCTCTACCAGCTCGGAGGCGGTCTCCTGTGCAAGGTAGCAGTGCTCGAAATAGGCCGAGTTGAAGACGCCCGGGGTCAATAACACCACTTCCGGGTATCTGATCTTGCGCGGCGAGAGCGATCTCAGGCACTCGGCAAGTCGGTCCGGGTAGTCGTCGACGGGATGGATGAGGTAGTTCTCGAACAGCTCCGGAAATACGCGCTTCATCACCTGGCGGTTCTCGAGCATGTAGGAGACACCGGAAGGGACGCGCAGGTTGTCCTCGAGCACATAGAGCGTGCCGTCCTTGTCGCGCACGAGATCGGTCCCGCAGATGTGCGCCCACACGCCGTATGGTGGATCGATGCCGACACATTCCGGTCGGAACTCCCGGGACTTCTCGACGTACTCGCGAGGGATCACGCCGTCCTCGAGTACTCGCTGGTCGTGGTAGATGTCGTCGATGAAACGATTGAGCGCGGTGACGCGTTGCTTGAGTCCGCGCTCGACCTCGTCCCACTCCTTTTTCAGAATCAACCGCGGGATGATATCGAACGGCCATTCGCGATCGATCGATTCCGACTCGTCTTCGCTGTAAACGGTAAACGTGATGCCCATCGAGCGGATGGCGAGCTCGGCCGCTGCCTTGCGCGCGCCAAGCTCATCGTCGGACAGCCCGGCTAACACCCTCCCGAGCGCCCCCGCACCGGGTCGAGCTCGGCCGCTGGGGGTGATGAGTTCATCCCAGATTCCCTTGGCGTTATAGTGTTTCCAGTCGATCGGCATGGGACGGATGATTGTATGGGAGTTTGCGTGCATGGGCCATGAAGTCGGCGCGGTGATGCCATGAGTTATGGTCTGGCGATCAAGACGGACGACGGGCTCGTGTTTGCGAGCGACTCGCGCACGCACGGCGGCGTCGATCAGGTCAGCCTCTACAGCAAGCTGCACCGGTTCGAGGTGGACGAGGAGCGGGTGTTTGTGCTGTTGAGTGCCGGGAATCTGTCAGTCACGCAGTCGGTGGTTCAGCGGCTGAATCAGGAGCGGGGGAAGTCGGTCACACGACGCGGGCTGTTTCGCTCTGAGACGCTGTTCGAAGCCGCGGAGCATGTCGGCTACGTGAGTCGCAAGGTTCAGAACAACCTCTTGGAGCAGAACAAAGGCAAGAAGTTCGAGGCAAGCTTCATCCTGGGAGGACAGGTCGTGGGAGACGCGCCCGATCTGTTTCTCGTCTATCCGGAGGGGAACGCCATTCGCGTGCCAGAGACGAACCCGTTCCTGCAGATTGGCGAGAGGAAGTACGGCAAGCCCATCCTCGATCGATTCGTGCGGGCAGACACGCTGCTCGAGGATGCGGCTCGCTGTGCCCTTCTCTCATTGGACTCGACCATGCGCAGCAATCTGGCGGTGGGCCCGCCAGTAGATCTCGCGGTCTATCGCAGAGACGATCTTCGCTTGGCGCATTGCGTCCGCTATGAATCCGACTCGCCGTTCTTCATGGAGCTTCGCGAGAGCTGGTCGGCAACCGTCTTGCAGGGCGTTCGAGATCTGCCGCGCTTCGATTGGGAGTAGCGGCTACGAAGAAATGGGGTCTGGCGTCCTCCGGGGCAAGAGGAGCGACGATGCGATCGGCCCTCTTCAGCCTCGTCGATGCGATGGATCGGAACAGCTGAAGGTTTTCGCAAAGCGCAGTTTCCGATGCTATTCATCTCGGGCGTTCTGCTTTGCCCCGGTCAGATTGTCAGCGACTTCCCGCGCCGCATCGCGAAACGGGAGCAGCACGAGGTCTGCCCCGGCACTGATCCAGGAGTCTTTTTCCCTGATCGTGTGCGCTGTGATGGCGACCCGGCCTGCGTATGCGTGGTGTCGCAGCGAATGCAGCAGGACCAACGATCTATCGCGTTCGGCGATGGTGCTGACAACCCACTGCGCATCCTCGAGAGGCAGGGCGGAAAAGAGCTCCGCGTCCTCGATGTCCCCGTAGAGCGTCGACAGCCCTTCGCGGCCCCGGATCTTGACGACCTCCGGATCGAAGTCGACGCCGAGGACTTGCAAGCCACGTTGCTGCAGCTCCTGTGCGACGTTTCGACCATAGCGCCCGAGGCCGAAAACAATGACATCCACCTTGAGCCCGCTCGGCGGTTCCGCGAATGCACCTTTCGACACCACTAGCTTGTCGATCCACGGCGCCATCCACTCATATAGACGGTGGCTGTAGAGAATGACGTACGTCGACGCGCCTATCGTCAGGATTCCGACAGCCGTAATCAGTGCCACCGTCGAGGCATCTATGTGACCCAGCCTGAATCCGAGTGCGGCCAGGATCAGCGAAAACTCGCTGATCTGTCCTAAAGACAGTCCCGTCAGCCCACTGATTCGGCTGGGATAGCCCATGGCAGCGATCAGACCGATGATGATCAACGGTTTGCCCACGATGGCAAACAGAGAAAGCAGTGACACGGCTCCGATCTGCTCCGCGAGCTGCGCGACATTGATCTGAAGCCCTAGATCGATGAAGAAGAACAGGAGCAGAAAGTCGCGGACGTTCACCAGGCGCGCTGCGAGCGTCGGTCGATAAGGGGTGCCGGCGAGTGCTACCCCACCGACGAACGCGCCCACTTCCTTACTGAAATCGAGAACTTCCGCCAGCGAAGCCAGACCGATGGCCCAGGCAATCCCGAAGAGGACCAGCAGCTCGGGCGATCGTGCAACGAGATCGAGAAGGCGAGGAAGCAGGAAGCGGGTGACCAGGAAGACGCCGACCAGAAAGCCCGTTGCGGAGCCGACGAGCTTGAGCATCTCTATTGCGAAGTCTGCTTCTCCCGCCGGTTCGCCGAAGGCGATGATCGCGATCATGAGGATGATCACGGCGATGTCCTGCATGATCAGGATGCCAAGGGAAATGCGTCCGTGCAGGGAGTCGATTTCACGTTTGTCTGCGAGAAGTTTCACAATGATGATCGTGCTCGAGAAGGTGACCGCCGCTGCCACGTAAAATGCGCTCAGGCCGCCGATGCCGAGCATGAGCGCAAGCAGATAACCGAGCACTGCGGTGATCGCCATCTGAGCAAGTCCGACGCCCACCGATACCAGCCCGGCGCTGCGCACGAGGGCTGGGTCCAGCTTGAGACCCACGATGAACAGCAACAGTCCGATACCCAACTCGGCGAACAGATCCAGTTGGTCGTGAGCGTGCACCCAATCGAATCCGATGGGACCCACCAGGATGCCCACGACGATGAAGCTGATGATGAGGGGTTGACGCAACCACAGCCCGATAGCACCTACCGCGACGGCTACCGCCAGGACCGAGGCAATCTCGGTGAAAATGTTGGGCCACATGCGATTCGAGCCGTGCTCAAGACGTATTTGATTCCAGCGTCACTGGAGTGACGCTGGCGTTGTCGTCGTGCGGGCTCGTCACGAAGAGAATGTTTTTGAGCCGGCGCACAGGTCTATTTTGGCGCAGCCCCCGGTGCCACGGAAGTGCTATTCGAGGTGAGGCCCCGAGGGAGCGCAAGTCAGATGTGTTGGTAATCCTTCACGAGTTGGTGCACGAAACGCAGCTTCTCGATCACGTTGGGCACGAGAGTGAAGGGGTAGGCGTCGTGAAGTCCCATGCTGCGGTTCAGGAGATTCATCGCGACGGCCAGCGCCACCCAGTCTTCCAGGGTCTCGTCGAAGTGGGCACGTGGGCCCCGGATCTCCTCGGGTGATCGGTTGAGCGCAGGTGCGTGCAGCTTGCGACCCCGGATGGTGAATTCCGACGCGTGCGCTGTCTCCAAGGTATCCACCATGTGGAGGTAGTGTCCCCAGGTCTCGGCGAAATCTTCGAGAGGATGCGATGTCGCGTAGGCGTCAATGTAGTTGTCGCTCCAGTCTGCCGGGGGGCCGTTTTCGTAATAGGACTTGAGACTTTTGTCGTAGTCACGCGTCTCGTCGCCGAAGACCTGGCGAAACCGTGCGAGATCCTCCGTCGATTCCACCAACCGTGCCCAGTAGTAGTGTCCCGATTCGTGGCGAAAGTGACCGAGAACAGTTCGATAGCTCTCGTTCATCGCTTCGCGCATCTCCTCGCGCATACTGGAATCGGCCTCCATCAGATTGATGGTGATGAAGCCCGCGTAGTGGCCGGTGGTGACGGGCTCGTCGACAATGGCGGTAGCGCGGTCCTGATCCAACCGTTCGTCGGCCAGTATCCGAAATGCAAGGCCATCGGGGCGTTCGCGCTTTCCTTCCACCGGAAGGCCAAGGGTCAGCAATGAGTAAAGGAGGCGACGCTTGGCTTTCTCCACCTCGTACCAGAGCTGGATCCGTCGCGGTGCGGTGAGATCGGGGATCACGGCGTTCAGGTCGCAGGACAAGCAATATTGGTCGCTGCCGCCGGAGGGGAGCATCCAGTTGCAGGTCTGGGTCTCTGTGTAATTACGGCACGGGCTGTATGTGCGCCCGAGCCCTTGGGGGTCGAGCGCCGGGGTGTTGTCGGTAAGCGCGTCGAATGCGGACATCGTGTGCACATCCGGCAGGAAGCCGAGGGCGCGGCCGCAGCTCAAGCAGCGGTCGTTCTCGAAATAGATGGCGTTACCGCACGTGCATGCGAAGGAGCGCATTGAATGTTAGGGGCGTCTACGCAATCTGGAACGTGAAGTCCACGATAGTCGGTACCAGTGGAGCTGTCGCGATTTTCCGCATCGCATCGAAGGCTATTCCAGCACTCGGGCGGGCTG
>JAPULC010000276.1 GCA_027295305.1 Gammaproteobacteria bacterium | reverse complement strand
CGGAGAGCCGCCCGTTCGTGCGCGGTAGTAGATTTCCCAGTCGCCGTTGCGGTCGTCGGCCCAGGCGACGTGCACGTCGCCATGTCCGTCGATGGCCACTGCAGGCTCACGGATGCCATTGCCTATCTGCGAGTTCCAGCGCTGTTGTGAGGTCCATGACACGTTCCCGGCACTCACGGTGTTCGCATCCACCGCCTTGGTGAACGTAACCGATACCGTGGTCGGGAAGCTCGTGAAGGTCTCATCGGTCGCGAAGTTGGTGGATGCCACCTGTAGTGCATCGGAGACTGCAAACAATGACTGGTAATTTCCACCCGGGCTGCCGTTGGCATCGCCGTCGAAGATCAGTCCTTCGGAGTCGGTGAGGGGTGGAGTGACGCTGGAATCACCGATGATCCGCAGACGATAGGTGTCCGCGCCGGCGTTCGCGCCGAGAAAGCCCAGGATCACTGTGTCGGGATCGGCGCTCGAGACGTCGCGCGTGTTGGGTTGGATGAGGATCTCGTTGCCATCGTTGAAGCCCATGTCGCCGCCGCTTCCCTCGACGATGACGTTCGTCGTGGTTAGGGATCCCGGGAGCACGGGCTTGCTGAAGGTCACCCAGATCACCTCCGGGAACGCGGTGAACACCTCGCCGGGTGCGAAGCTTCTGTCCAGTACCTGGAATGCCGTGGGATCGGTGAGTGGATCCGATCCCGGCGGAATCAGTTGCCCGCGAACCTCGCCCACCGGAAGGCCCGGCGTGGTCACATTGGCGTAAAGGCCTTGGCTCGCATAAGCCGCCCATTGACCGTCAGTGAGCTGATGGTTGCGCACGAACCAGCGGCGCACGATCCCGTCGTTGGGATCATCGTCGTCGGGTTCCGCGCTCAGGGTCACCGCCACCGGTCCGTGCTGGCCTGCCGGCGCCTGATTCAGCGTGACCGACGTGGCGTCATCCAGGTCGTTCGTATTCAGATAGACCGTGACGGTTTTCGTGGCCGGGTCGCCGGTGGTGGCGGACTCAGCCGTGGCGTTGGTATTGACCGCCTGAATCGTGATGCCATCACCCACCACCTGCAGACCGCTCAGATCGGTGAAGAACACGTCGATCGCATCGGGAACGATCTGTCCACGGAGCTCTCCGGTGGGGTTGCCGACGGTCTGGATGTTCAGATAGAGCTCGCCTGCGAGATACGCCAGATCCTGAGCGGCGGTCAACGTCAGGTCTTGCAGGAACCAATGATCGGGGTCGCCGGCAGCCTCCATCATGTCGTCCTGCAGACTGAGAACGCCCGTTCCATTGTGCCCGGCGAATTCCTGCTGGATGTTGACGCCGGTGATCGCTGTAGCCGCGTTTTCCAGGTTCACATGGATTTGCGCGGTGCGTGTCGCGACGTCGAAGGTGAGCGCGGCGACGCCGCTGGCGGCCGTGGTGACTTCGGGCACCACGTCCTCGCCGGTCAGTGGGATCATGCCAAGCTCGATGCCTTGCGGGATCAGCTGTCCTCGGACCACCTCCCCGGGGTTCCCATCGGTTGCCGTGATGTAGAAGCGTCCCTGCATCAAGCTTTCGAAATCCACCAGGTTCAGCACCTGACCCGCTGGGATGTTCCATTGGGTGGAATCTGCGCCCACTTCGAGGGCCACGATCAACGCGCCGCCCTTCAGGCCGGCGTACGCATCGTGAATCTCTACCATGGTCGCCTGCATGTTCGTCAGGTTCACACCACCGGTGATCTCGAGATTGATGATGTTGACCGAGATGTCGGCCAGACCCGTTGCCGCCGTCGCGGAAGGCGGAATCACCTCCCCGGCTGTCATGGCGGTGCTCAGCACCTCGGGAGGCGTGTAGTTGACGGTGATGCTCTGTGTGCTCGTGTTCCCGTCGGCGTCTACCGCCACGATGGTGAGCTGATTGCTCCCCGAGGTGAGTGGCACATCGACAGAGAAGCTGTCGCCGGTGATCGTGGCGACGACGCTGTTCACGGTGACTGACCGAAGCAACACCCCTTCGGTGTCGCTGATGGCGGTGCCGGTGATCGTGATAGGGGATGCGCCAACGTCCTGGTTGGCAATGATCGATAATTGGCTCAGGGCAGGACCGTTTTCGTCGTCGTCGCCGCCCCCGCCGCCTCCGCATGCAGTGACCAGCACCAACATCGCGGCGACCACAAGCCGTCTGGTGAGAACTCCCATGCTAAATCGCTCCTTGCGGGACTCCATAAGGGTAGGTGCGCAGTGGCCCAGAGGCTCGAATTGGTCGGTGGTTTCACGCGATGAATTTCGCGTTCTGTGAACTGCTGCACTCGCCCGTTTGTGCTTTCCCGGAATCGCGCCAGACGCAGGCCCGAAGCAGGTCGATTGGTCGGTCGAGTGACCTGAAAGATGGCAACGAAACGGAGGGCTCCGCGCACGATCCAGCACTATCATCAACTATATGGTTGAGCACATCGAAGCGCTGGACCGGGCCTTCTCGGCGCTGGGCGACGCCACCCGCCGCGCCATTCTGCGACGGCTGACGGAAGGCTCGGCGACCGTCACCGAGCTCGCGGATCCCTTCGAGATGTCCCTCAATGCGGTCTCGAAGCACATCCGGGTCCTCGAGCGGGCAGGATTGTTGAAGCGCGAGGTCCGCGGACGCGAGCACTGGTGCTCGCTCAATCCACTTCCCCTCAGCCAGGTCACGGATTGGACCGAGCCGTATCGTGTGCTCTGGGAGCGGCTGCCGTAGTTGGAAGAAATTCGTCCTGATACGAATTTCTGGACGCTAACTAGCTGGCTGCGCGTCGTGCGCACGCCCTCGCGCCTGCCGAGCGAGTCTTCGATGGCCACACGCCATCCCGGAAACGGCACCGTAAGCCTGCGAAAAAGCGCGTCAAATGTGAACTGGTTCACATTTCCGATGCGATCTGCTTATGCCCTGCGACCTAGTTCCCGCAAACTTGCCTCGGAGTTTCCTAAGCTCGGCCCACCCCGAGGGGACCGCTCGGATGGAAGACAACACCGAACGCAATTACCGCCTGGCCCAATACGACAGGCGCAAGGACGGCGATGGCCGCCGTGACGAAGACCGTCGCAGTCTCGGCGGCAATCGACTGCGCCTGTTCAGAGCCCGCCGCGATGGCGTGAGCGTCGATCGACGTCAGGGCCAGCGTCGGCGCAACAAACGCGGCGCGCGTCGAGGCGGGATTGTCGAAGAGCTTCGCCAGCTCATCATCAAGCGCATGGTACGTATCCAACTCTACGGTTTCCGCGATCGGAAAGTCGATACCCTCGACCGTGAGATCGAGGAGCCGCGCGACGAGTTGAAAGCCCGTGCCGATGCGCGCAACGACTCGTCCAAGAGCGAACGCGACGTTAGCCGCGACCCTTCTACTTCGGTAGAATCGTGATCGGCGTCATAAGCCGCCACTCACCTGGTGTCCTATCCCACCCGTAAGTTGACAATGTCGGCACGGCGGCCGGCGAAATTGTTTACGGGTAGGACAGGGCACTAGCACCGATCGTTCGCTTCGAATTCTGGGGGCCGATATGCGGGGCTTGTTCGTAATTTTCACTGTGTGTGCGTGTCTGGGAGCGGCGCAGCTGCAGGCTGCCGGGGACGCGGCTGCGGGCAAAGCAGCCTATGCCCTGTGTGCGACCTGTCACGGGCCTGCGGGCGCGGGCATGCAGACCATGAACGGCCCGCAGCTCGCGGGGCAGGAAGCGTGGTATCTCGAGCGCCAGATCAAGGCGTTCAAGGACGGCGTGCGTGGCGGCGATCCGAAGGATGTCTTCGGTATGCAGATGCGCCCGATGGCGATGACGCTCCCGAGCGATGAGGCGATCGACAACGTGGTCGCCTATATCCGGACCTTCACCCCCACCAATTCGCCGAGCACGCTCTCCGGTGATGCCGCCAAGGGCAAGGCGCTCTACGCCCTCTGTGGGACCTGCCACGGAGCTAAAGGCGAAGGCATGGCGGCGATGAACGGGCCAGCACTTGCGGCGCAGAACGACTGGTATCTGGTCACCCAACTGAAGAACTACAAGAGTGGAGCGCGCGGCACCGACGCGAGTGACATGTACGGGATGCAGATGCGCCCGATGGCGATGACACTCGCCGATGACCAGGCGATTCTCGACGTGGTGGCCTATATCAAGTCCCTCGAGTAGCCCTCGAATAGCTGAACGAAACCCTGGCCCTGGCTTGTTCTCGCCCGGAAATTGCCATCCCTGGCAATTTCCTCTTACGACGGAAACTGGCTAGCGTAGTAGAACCACCGTCGACGGAGCGTCGCGAATGTCTACCGAAGCGCTGGTGTACCGCGAGCTGAATCTCGAGCCCTATTGGATGCCCTTCACCGCGAATCGGGCATTCAAGAAAGATCCGCGTCTGTTCGTGTCCGCCCGCGGGATGTACTACCAAACCGCCGACGGCCGCCAGGTCATGGATGGCATGTCGGGCATGTGGTGCTGCAACGCCGGCCACTGCCATCCTAAGCTCGTGCAGGCAGTCCAGGCCCAGGTAATGGAGCTCGATTACGCTCCCGCCTTTCAGATGGGTCATCCCCGCATCTTCGAGCTCGCCGAGCGTCTTGCAAATCTCGCCCCGGAGGGTCTCGGGCGCGTGTTCTTCACCAACTCGGGTTCCGAATCCGTGGATACCGCGCTCAAGATTGCCCTTGGATATCACTCGGCGCGGGGTGAGGCAGGGCGCACCCGACTCGTCGGACGCGCGCGTGGCTACCACGGCGTCGGATTCGGCGGCATCACGGTGGGAGGCATCGGCAACAACCGCAAAAGCTTCGGGCCGCTCCTGCCGGGGGCGCTGCATCTGCCGCACACCCACGATCTCGAGCACAACGCATTCAGCCGTGGCCAACCCGCGTGGGGCGCCCATCTCGCGGATGAGCTCGAGAACCTCATCGCGGTGAATGACGCCTCCACCATCGCGGCGGTGATCGTCGAGCCCTTCGCGGGCTCGGGGGGCGTGCTGATTCCGCCGCGGGGCTATCTGGAACGTCTTCGCGAGATCACGTCGCGTCACGGTATTCTTCTGATCTTCGACGAGGTGATTACCGGCTTTGGAAGATTTGGTGCGAGCTTCGCCGCTGAGCGTTTTCAGGTGACACCGGACCTCATCACCACCGCGAAGGGTCTCACCAGCGGCATGGTGCCCATGGGCGCGGTGTTGTTGCGAGACGAGATCTACGATGCGTTCATGCACGGGCCGCAGCCCGCCATCGAGCTGTTCCACGGCTACACCTACTCCGGTCATCCCCTCGCCACCGCAGCGGCGCATGCTGCGCTCGACGTGTACGCCGAGGAAGACCTGTTCGCGCGGGCAAAGTCGCTGGAGGTGGTCTGGGAGGAGGCTCTGCATTCCCTCGCAGGCAAGCCGCACGTGATCGACATCCGGAATTTCGGGCTGGTGGGCGCCATCGAGCTCGAACCACGCCCTGATGCGCCGACGGCGCGAGCCATCGATGCGTTTGAAAAGGCGTACCTCGCCGGCGTGCTGGTTCGCACCACCGGCGATACCATCGCGCTCGCGCCGCCGCTCATCATCGAGGAAAAGGAAATCGAGCGCATCGTGGCCACGCTGGCCGACGTGCTTTCGCACCTCGATTGAGCGATTGCTGAAGACCTCGGTGCCCGCTATGTTGGTGCTCGCGCGAATAGGGAGTTTCCTCCGGAAAGGATAGGAACCAGCGAAGGCAAACCGATGAGCCGAGCAACTCACAATGTCGCGCCGCCCGGAACGCTGGCAGCGCGCGATCTCGAATCCCTCCTTCATCCCGCCACCAACCTCGCAATGCATCATGAGCGCGGGCCCCTGGTCGTGAAACGCGGCGAGGGCATTTACGTCTGGGACGAGAGCGGCAAGCAGTACCTCGAAGGGATGGCGGGGCTGTGGTGCACTGCTCTCGGATACGGTGTGGACGAGCTCATCGAGACGGCTGCCAAGCAGATGAAGGAGCTGACGTTCTCGCATCTCTTCGGCGGGCGCAGCCATGAGCCCGCGATCCTGCTTGCGGACAAGCTGAAGCAGATGATGCCGTTCGAGGCGGGGCGCGTTTTCTTCGGCAACTCGGGATCGGATGCGAACGACACGCAGGTGAAGCTCGCGTGGTATTACAACAATGCCATCGGACGCCCGGCGAAAAAGAAGATCATCTCCCGCGCGAAGGCCTATCACGGCGTGACCGTCGCTTCCGGGAGCCTCACGGGTCTGCCTGCGTTTCACCGGGACTTCGATCTGCCGATACCTCAGGTGCTGCACACGGATTGCCCGCACTATTATCGATTTGCGGAGCCGGGGGAGACTGAAGAGCAGTTCGCGAGTCGCCTCGCTGGAAATCTCGAGCAGCTCATTTTGAAAGAGGGGCCCGAGACGGTGGCAGCATTCATCGCCGAGCCGGTGATGGGTGCGGGTGGCGTGATTACTCCGCCGGCTACCTATTTCGAGAAGATCGTCGCCGTACTCGAGAAGTACGACGTCTGGTTGATCGATGACGAGGTGATCTGTGGATTCGGGCGCACAGGCAATCCATTCGGATGTGAAACCTATGGCTTCACCCCAACCACCATGACCGTCGCCAAGGCCCTGTCGTCAGCGTATCTCCCCATCAGCGCCGTGCTCATTCCCGAGTGGATGTATGAACCGTTCATCGAGCAGAGCCGTAAGATCGGAATCTTTGGTCACGGCTTCACCTATTCCGGGCATCCGGTATGTGCAGCGGTTGCGCTGAAGAATCTCGAGCTGATGGAGGAGCGTGACATCTTCGCCCACGCCGCCACGCGCGCAGTGCGCTTTCAGGAACGTCTCGCGGCGCTCGATGACCATCCGCTGGTGGGAGAGACGCGGGGCGTCGGGCTGGTGGGCGGTGTGGAGCTCGTCGCGGACAAGGACACGAAGGCAACCTTCGATGCCACCCGCGGCGTGGGACTGATCTGTGCGGACTGCTGCGAGGCTGACGGGCTCATCGTCCGAAACCTTGGCGACACCATCGCCATCTGTCCGCCGCTCATCATCACCGATTCGCAGATAGACGAGCTCTTCGACAAGCTGGCCCGAGCGTTGGATCAGACCCTCGCTCTGGTTAGGTCCGATGCATGAGACGTCTAAAGACCCCGTAGGAGCGGCTTTAGCCGCGATTCGCGCGACCTCGCTAGATCTAACAATCGCGGCTGAAGCCGCTCCTACAGGTCCACACCCTGTCATCCACAACGGAACTGATTTGCAGATATGCCGGCCAGCTGTGGCGAGGTACTGATTCAGTTGCTTGACGAACACGGTGTAAACACCGTGTTCGGTATTCCGGGCGTTCACACGATTGAGCTCTATCGGGGCCTCGCCCACTCGAACATCAGCCATTACACGCCACGCCACGAACAGGGAGCCGGGTTCATGGCGGATGGTTATGCGCGTGTGACGGGTAAACCCGGAGTCTGCTTTCTGATCACGGGCCCCGGCGTCACCAACGCGGCCACGGCGCTTGCGGAAGCCTATTCCGACTCGGTGCCATTGCTTGCGATCTCGAGTGTCAACCAGACCCGTGAGCTCGGCATGGGCACCGGAAGATTGCACGAGCTGCCCTCGCAGCACAATCTCGCCTCCCAGTTCACCGTATTCAGTCACACCGTGCTCGATCCTGCGGAGCTGCCGCATGTGCTGGCGCGGGCATTCACCGTGTTCGAGAGCGAACGCCCGGGTCCTGTGCACATCGAGATTCCCATAGACGTCCAGGTTGCTGCGGGGACGCGCGGCAAACCGATGGCGCGCGCAATCGCGCGCCCCGGCCCCGATCCGGACGCGATCACCGAAGCCGTGAAGCTGCTGCAGGGCGCGCGCAAGCCAGTGGCGATCTTTGGGGGAGGCGCGTTGGATGCGTCAACCGAGGCGATAGCATTGGTGGAGCGGTTTCAGATTCCGGCGGTGCTCACCATTGCCGGTAAGGGCGTGATTCCCGCTGATCATGCGCTGTGCCTTGGCGCGAGTTTGCCCTTCGGGCCGGTGCTCGAGTTGATTCGCGACGCGGACGTGATCTTGGCGGTGGGGACCGAGTTCGCCGAGACAGATCTCCTGTACACCGGTGCCGACCTCGAGATCAACGGCCCCATGATTCGCATCGACGTGGAGGCGCAGCAACTCGTGCGCAACTTCACCCCCGAGATTCCGATCCTGTCGGATGCAAAGCTCGCGCTCCGGGCACTGGTGGCCCAGGCGGGAAAGGAAAAGGTGAACCATGGTCACGAGCGCGAGAGGTGTGTGAGTGAGATTCGGGGAGTGCTCGCAAGCTGCTTTCCCGCCTCTGCTGCCAAGCATCTTCGCATCCTCGATCTGCTGGCGTCGGTGCTCGATGACGAGACGGTGGTGGTGTCGGATTCGACTCAGCTCGCCTATACCGCTTGCCACGCGTACCCAACGCGCCATCCAAGACGCTTCATGTTTCCACTCGGCTTCGGGGCCCTGGGGTACGCATTGCCTGCGGCCATTGGCGCAAAGATCGGTCGTCCGGAGCTGCCGGTGGTCTGCATCGTGGGCGATGGCGGTCTAATGTTTACGTTGGAAGAGATGGCAGCTGCGATGGAGTTTGGAACCCCGGTGGTGTTGCTGGTGTGGAACAATCGCGGTTATGGCGAGATACGTGACGCCATGGTGGCCAATGGCGTTGTGCCCATCGGGGTGGATCTCGAGCCTCCGGACTTCGTGGCCGTGGCCAAGGGCTTCGGATGGGAAGCGCACCGCGCGACGACTTTGCGCCGACTGTCCAGCACGCTTGCCGCATCGTTGCAATCGGGCGAGCCCTCTCTGATAGAAATTGACGCATCCGGGGAATTCACAAGCTGATGCCCCGAAGCCAGCCATTGCCGCTCCCGTTCGTCACCCAGGTCGAGCCGTATCTGCCCGGAGATTTTGCGGCCGACGGTGTGAGAGACCCCGTCAAGCTATCGTCGAACGAATCGCTTCTCGGGCCCTCGGCGCAAGCCGTCAAAGCCTATGAGAACGCGGCTGCCGCGCTTGCGCGCTACCCGGACAGTCAGTGCACCGGGCTGCGGCAAAAGCTCGCGGCACTACATGGCATCGACGCCGGGCGCATCGTATGTGAAGCCGGATCAGAGCAGCTCATCAATCTCCTCGCACGGATCTATGCGGGACCGGGGGACGAAATCGTCTACACCCGTCACGGCTTCATCGCATTTCGCATCGCGGCGCAGTCCTGCGGGGCAACGGCCATCGCCTCGGAAGAACGCGACTTCGTGGCAAACGTAGAGGCGATTCTGGAATGCGTCACCCGCCGCACGCGCGTGGTCTTCCTCGCAAATCCCAACAACCCTACGGGCAGTTGGATTTCCGCGTCCGAGATTGCACGTTTGCGGCATACGCTGCCGCCGCGGGTACTGCTCGTCCTGGACGGCGCCTATGCCGATTACATGGACGATCCGGATTACAACGACGGGATGAGGCTCGTCAGCGACGACGCGCCGAATACCGTGGTGCTTCGAACCTTTTCGAAGATTCACGCGCTCGCTGCACTGCGCGTCGGCTGGGCATATTGCCCGACACCCGTTGCCGATGCGCTCAATCGCATGCGCGGGGTATTCACCGTATCCACCCCGGCTCAGGCGGCTGCTGAGGCCTCCGTCGAGGATGCTGCGCACCTGGCGCTTGCGCGACGGCATAATCAGGAATGGCGTGAGTGGCTCACGGGCGAGCTCGCGGGACTTGGCCTGGAGCCTCTGGCGTCAGGTGGCAATTTCCTGTGCATTGCGTTTCGCGACAAAGCGCACGCCCTGAGTGCCGATGCAGCGTTACGCCACGCGGGCTTCATACCGCGGCGCTTGGAGGAGTATGGTCTCGATCGGTTCCTGCGGCTCACGGTCGGGCTCGAGTCTCACAACCGGGCGGTGGTAGACGTGTTGAAGAAGGTGCGGTAAGTGAGCGACAAACATCAGCCCCTGGGCGGCAACGAGATGCCCCGCTTCGGGGGGCCCGCCACGATGCTGCGGCTCCCGACGAAGGAAACGGCCGAAGGCCTCGACGTGGCATTCGTGGGGGTGCCGTTCGACATCGGCACTTCCAATCGCCCGGGCGCGCGGCTGGCACCTCGACAGATTCGCGCGGAATCCTGCCTCATTCGTCCCTATAACATGGCAACGCGGGCCGCGCCGTTCGACAGTCTTCAGGTCGCGGACGTCGGTGATGTGGCCATCAACACCTTCAACCTGGAGGCGAGCATCGACATCATCGAGCAGTTCTATCGCGATCTGCTCGCGCACGATTGCAGGCCGCTGACCCTCGGCGGCGACCACACCATCGTGCTGCCCATCCTGCGGGCGTTGGCCGGCAAATACGGCCCCCTCGGCCTCGTGCACGTCGATGCGCATGCCGACGTCAACGACACCATGTTCGGTGAGCGCATCACCCACGGCACGCCGTTTCGGCGCGCGGTGGAAGAGGGATTGATCGAAGGCCGGCGGGTGGCACAGATCGGCCTGCGCGCAACGGGCTATGCCGCCGACGACTTCGACTGGCCGCGCGCTCAGGGTTTTCGGGTGGTCCAAGTGGAGGAGTGCTGGCATCGCTCGCTCACGCCTCTCATGGACGAAGTGCGCGCGCAGTTGGGCAGCGGCCCGGTCTATCTGAGCTTCGACATCGACGGGCTCGACCCGGCGTTCGCGCCGGGTACTGGCACCCCCGAGATTGGCGGCCTGACGAGCGTTCAGGGCATTGAGATCATTCGCGGCTGCCGCGGTCTCGATCTGGTGGGCGGGGATCTGGTGGAGGTGTCACCCCCCTACGATGCCTCGGGCAATACCGCCTTGCTGGCCGCGAACCTTCTCTTCGAGATGCTCTGCGTGATGCCGGGGGTTGCCTACCGCAAATGACGTGGTGCCCGGCACCAAGATTCAAGCGAGCTCCAGAAAGCGCTCGATCTCGAGATCCGAGACCATGCGGCTGAATTCCTGGTCCTGCCGGCGGCGAAAGCCGGCGAAGTAGGTGACGAATTCATCGCCGAAGAGCTGTCGAGCGATCTTCGATGCCTCGAAACGACGAATGGCGTCGCGAAAATTGGCGGGAAACCGCTCCCTCTCCGGCACGGCGCCGCCGTGCTGGTAGCTGTTCCCATACACCGGCGCGCTGGGCTCGATCTCCTCTTCGATGCCCCACACACCAGCGCCGAGCACACAGGCGAGAGCGAGATACGGATTTGCATCGGCCCCCGGAACCCGGCATTCCAGGCGCTTCGATTCGGCGCTCGTACCCAGGACACGGATTGCACAGGTGCGGTTGTCGATGCCCCAATTCGCCGAGAGTGGCGTGAAGATGCCCGGGACGAAGCGTTTGAACGAGTTGATGTTCGGCGCGAGCATCAGAAGCAACTCGGGGAGCAGATGCTGCAGGCCGCCGACGAAGTGGCGCATGCGTTCGCTCATGCCCTGTTCGTCAGCGGGGTCGAAGAACAGCGGCCGACCCGCCCTATCGAGCAGTGACAGGTGAATATGGCTCGAGCTTCCGTCCATATCCGCGGAGTAACGCGCCATGAAGCTCATCAGCAGATCTTGGCGTTGCGCGTAAGCCTTGGTGTAAGTCTTGAACAGCGCCCCGTCGTTGGCCGCCTTGATGCCCTGGGTGGCATCGAGTGATATCTCGCCGAAGCCCGCGCCGTGTTCCCAGTGAAGCATGTTGATGGGCACGTCGAGCTGGTGCATGACCTCTCTCAGGCCGGCTAACAACTCCGCGTGTGTCGCCTGCTCCTTCAGGCTCTGCAGACAGGGGCTCTGGGTGATCAGCTCGAGGTTGCGGTACCCCTTCGCGTGAGCCGAGCTCGGCGTCTCGCGAAACAGGCGAAACTCGTACTCGAGGCCTTGCTTGGGATGCAGTCCGAGCGCGCAGGCCTTGGCGAGCGCCCGCTTGTAGACGCGGCGACAATCGTAACCGGCGCCCGGGGCACCATCCTCGAATTCGACGAAGAAGAAGAGCCGGCTGTCGGCTGGCTCCCAAGGCAGGGTGCGAACCTCGTGTGTGTCGATGCGGCACACACTGTCGCCGAATCCGTAGCTCGGATCGTCCAGCGCGCTCGGTATCTGTGCGATGTCGTGGAAATCGAGCATGTGAACCAGCGGGATCCATCCGATGCCGCTGTCCAGGACGGACAGGAATCTGTCCACCGAGAGCATTTTTGCGCGTAGCTGGCCCTGTAGGTCGACGAGGCCGACGTTGACGTAACGAGCGTTCTCGTCCCTTAGCAGCGCTGTGATTTCTGCACGGTCCATAGTGCACATCGGCGTTGGCGGGTCTCCAATTCAGTTTATCCTAGTCCCAGCGAAAGCCAGAGTGACCGCGCATGAGCGTATTGAAGACACGCATCCATCCCAATCAAGCGGAATTCAAGCACAGCGCGGAGACCAATCGGCGCCTCGCCGCGCAGCTCAGAGAGCTTGCAGGGCGCATCGCCGAGGGTGGCGGGGAGCGAGCGCGCAAACGCCATCTCGACCGGGGCAAGCGCCTGCCGCGGGATCGTGTGGAACGGCTTGTCGATCCGGGATCGCCGTTTCTGGAGTTGTCCCAGCTCGCCGCGCACGACATGTACGATGACTGGATTCCGTCGGCGGGGATCATCGCGGGTATCGGAAGGGTCGCGGGCACCGAATGCGTGATTCTCGCCAACGACGCCACCGTGAAGGGTGGCACTTACTATCCGATTACGGTGAAGAAGCATCTGCGTGCCCAGGAGATCGCGCTCGACAATCACCTGCCCTGCATCTATCTCGTGGATTCCGGCGGTGCCTTCCTGCCGCTGCAGGACCAGGTATTTCCCGATCGCGAGCATTTCGGGCGCATCTTCTACAACCAGGCGCACCTATCGGCGCGGGACATTCCGCAGATCGCGGTGGTGATGGGCTCGTGCACTGCGGGGGGTGCGTACGTTCCAGCGATGTGCGACGAAGCGGTGATCGTCCAAAATCAAGGCACCATCTTCCTCGGCGGCCCACCGCTGGTGAAAGCCGCCACGGGAGAAGTGGTGGATGCCGAAGCGTTGGGTGGAGGCGACGTGCACTCGCGGATCTCAGGAGTAACCGATCATCTCGCCGCGGACGATGATCATGCGCTTGCCATCACGCGTGACATCGTCGCCCACCTGAATCGCCCCTGGCGCTCGAACTTGGTCACACGCGAAGCCCGCGATCCACTCTATCAACCGGACGAGCTCTACGGCATCGTTCCCGACACGCGCATGCCATACGACGTCCGGGAGGTGATTGCGCGCCTCGTGGACGGCTCGGAGTTCAACGAGTTCAAGGCGCTCTACGCAGAGACCCTCGTGTGTGGCTTCGCGCATTGGCAGGGCTTTCCGGTTGGGATCGTGGCCAACAACGGCATCTTGTTTTCCGAATCCGCATTGAAAGGCGCGCATTTCGTGCAGCTTTGCGATCGGCGAGGAATCCCGTTGCTGTTTCTGCAGAACATCACCGGCTTCATGGTGGGGAAGAAATACGAGCATGCGGGGATTGCAAAGGATGGCGCGAAAATGGTGACCGCGGTGGCCTGCGCGCGGGTCCCCAAGCTGACCGTCATTATTGGTGGCTCCTTCGGCGCTGGAAACTACGCAATGTGCGGACGCGCCTATGGTGCGCGGTTTTTGTGGACGTGGCCCAATGCACGGATCTCGGTGATGGGCGGGGAGCAAGCGGCCACCGTGCTTGCCACCGTTCGCAGAGATGGATTGGAAGCACGGGGCGGGGCGTGGCCGCAAGACGAAGAGGAAAAGTTCAAGGAGGAGACCCGCGAGCAGTACGACGCTCAAGGTCACCCTTACTATGCGAGTGCTCGACTTTGGGACGACGGCATCATCGATCCACCGGACACGCGTCGAGTCGTCGGGCTTGCCCTCGATCTCGTGTCGCGTGAGCACACCGAAGTGGATGCGCGCTTCGGGGTATTTCGCATGTGACGATGTTCAAGAAGCTCCTCATCGCCAATCGCGGAGAAATCGCATGTCGGATCATGCGCACTGCCGAGCGTCTCGGGATCTCGACCGCCGCGGTGTATTCCGATGCGGACGCGAATGCGATGCATGTCGAAATGGCGAACGAAGCGTATCGCCTCGGGCCCGCGCCGGCGCTCGAGAGTTATCTTCACATCGAGCGTTTGATGCAGGTAGCGGAGGATTGCGGCGCCGACGCATTGCATCCGGGCTATGGCTTCCTTGCGGAGAATGCGGCGCTTGCCGAGGCATGCGAGGGTGCGAATGTCACCTTCGTCGGCCCCTCGGCGGATGTGGTACGGGTCATGGGATCCAAGGCGCAGGCAAAGCAACGCGCAATCGATGCGGGAATTCCGGTGGTCACGGGTTACTTCGGCGATGACCAGAGCGATGAGCGGCTGTGCGCGGAAGCGGCGAACGTCGGCTATCCGTTGCTCGTCAAGGCCGCCTTGGGTGGCGGCGGTCGAGGCATGCGCGTGGTAGAGCATGCAGGCGATCTCGTCATGGCGCTCGAAGCAGCGCGGCGAGAATCGTTGTCTGCGTTTGGCGATGATCGACTGCTGCTCGAGCGCTACCTGGAACATCCCCGTCACATCGAGGTCCAGGTGTTCGCCGACAACCACGGTCATTGCATTCATCTGTTCGAGCGGGACTGTTCCGCACAGCGACGTCATCAGAAGATCGTCGAGGAAGCGCCTGCACCTGGTCTGAGTGAGACCCACCGCAAGGCGCTCGCACAGGCGGCGGTGACCCTCGCTTCCGGAGTCGGATATGCAGGCGCGGGAACCGTTGAGTTTCTCGTGCAGGACGACGAGTTCTTCTTCATGGAGATGAATACACGGCTGCAGGTGGAGCATCCGGTGACCGAGCTCGTCACTGGGACCGATCTCGTTGAATGGCAGCTCCGCGTGGCGGCGGGTGAACCCTTGCCGCTCACGCAGGAAGAGGTGCCGTGCAAGGGACACGCGGTGGAGGTGCGCCTGTATTGCGAAGACACCGAGAATGACTTTTTACCATCCACTGGCCGGCTGGACACATTGGAGCTGCCCTTCGAGCTTGACGGAATTCGCGTCGAGACGGGCGTTCGCCGTGGCGACGAGGTCACACCCTACTACGATGCCATGATCGCGAAGATCATCGCCCATGGTGATGATCGCGATTCCGCGCTCGCGCGTCTGCGTGCTGCCCTTGGCCGCACGCTTGTCAGCGGCGTGACCACCAACCTCGGTTTTCTCTCGTTGCTGCTGAAGGAGAAGTCATTTTCACGGGGCGTCGTCGACACGCGCTTCGTGTCTCGTTGGGAGAATGGAAACGCGAATGCGTTTCGACCCCAGTGGAAGTGGGATGTGCTTGCTGCGCTCGCCGTGCTCGTGGAGCGTCACAACGTGCACGCAGCTTCCCCTTGGGCCTCGACCGATAATTTTCGGATGAATCTTCCGCCCTGGGAGCGCGTCGCACTGACGCGTGCCGGCGAGGGTGTGGAATTCCAGGCGCTCTCCGCGAACGGTGGCTTCGAGCTCAGGTGGGAAGATCGGATGGCGTTTGCAAGGGCAAGTCGCAAGGACGCGATGATGACCGGCGTGATCGGAGATGAACCCTTCACGGCGGCAAGCTTCATGCGGCGCGATGAGTTGGAGCTCGTCTGGAACGGGTGGCGGCGCAACTATGCGTTTGGCTTCGATCAGACGTCGATGCTCGAGCTCGAGGCAGGGGGAGGGACACTGGCATCTCCGATGCCCGGACAGATCGTCAAGGTATTCGTCAGAGTCGGCGATCGTGTGGAGGCAGGTGCACCGTTGCTGGTGGTGGAGGCGATGAAGATCGAGCACACCATCAGTGCGCCTGCGAGGGGTCGGGTAGAGGAAGTGTTCTACTCGGTGGGCGATAAGGTGGATGAGGGCGTCGAGCTCGTAGCACTCGCCCTCGAAGAAATTCGCCCGGATGGCGAATTTCTGGACAAGAAATAGCTGGAAAACTTTTTTGGAGGGCGTCATGGCTTCGAATCTGCCTGAGCTCGACTTC
The DNA here is from genome assembly GCA_027295305.1 of Gammaproteobacteria bacterium. Classification (GTDB taxonomy): domain Bacteria; phylum Pseudomonadota; class Gammaproteobacteria; order Pseudomonadales; family Azotimanducaceae; genus JAPULC01. The sequence goes on along the minus strand of JAPULC010000276.1, from coordinate 4,619 downwards.
GGGTTCGACGACACCTTGCTGATGCTGCGCGACACAGTGAAGTCGTTTGCGCAGCGGGAAATCGAACCGCTTGCCGAGAGCATCGATCGAGACAATCGATTCCCGCGTGAGCTCTGGCCAAAGCTCGGTTCACTCGGGCTCCTGGGTGTCACCGTCGAAGACGAATACGGTGGCGCCGGCCTTGGCTATGTAGCGCATTGCGTTGTCATGGAGGAGATCAGCCGTGCGTCTGCATCGGTGGGGTTGTCCTACGGCGCGCATTCGAATCTGTGTGTCAATCAGCTTCGCAGGTGGGGGAGCGACGAGCAGAAACGGCGTTATCTCCCGAAGCTGATATCGGGCGAGCATGTCGGTGCGCTCGCGATGAGCGAGGCCTCTGCCGGCTCGGACGTCGTGAGCATGCGGCTGAGAGCACGAGAGGACGGCGACGACTACGTGCTCAATGGCACCAAAATGTGGATCACGAACGGTCCAGAGGCCGACGTGTTGATCGTCTACGCCACCCTCGACCCCGGTCTCGGCCCCAAGGGGATCACGGCGTTTCTGATCGAGAAGGGCATGGCCGGTTTCCAGCCGTCGGCCAAGCTCGATAAGCTCGGGATGCGCGGCTCGGATACCTCCGAGCTCGTCTTCGACGACTGTCGGGTGCAGAAGTCACAGGTCTTGCATCGGCCGGGCGAGGGCGTCGAGGTTCTCATGAGCGGTCTCGACTACGAGCGCGTGGTGCTGGCCGCAGGACCGTTGGGCATCATGGGTGCATGCCTCGATGTCGTGATGCCCTACGTTCACCAACGCGAACAGTTCGGTCAGCCCATTGGCTCGTTCCAGCTGATGCAGGGCAAGGTCGCGGACATGTACACGACCATGAATGCATCGCGTGCGTACGTCTATGCAGTCGCGCGTGCATGTGACGCGGGCAAGACCACGCGCTTCGATGCAGCCGGATGCATTCTTTATGCGGCGGAGAAGGCGACCGCGGTGGCACTGGAGGCCATTCAAGCGCTGGGGGGGATGGGCTATGTGAATGACAGCCCGACGGGACGTTTCCTGCGGGACGCGAAGCTCTACGAGATCGGCGCGGGAACCAGTGAGATCCGACGAATGTTGATCGGCCGCGAGCTTTTCAGGGCCACTCAATAGACCAACAGCCTGGATCTGACAGGGCCATCACTTATAATGCCGCCGCGCGCGAAAGCGCTTCGCGTGCGCTTTCAAGAATCTCTCCAGAGGAGTGCTCGCAACGTGTTTCGCTATCTTTGCGCCATCCTGGTTCTGCTGTTCGCACCCATGGCTGCACTGGCCATACCGGCTGGCACCGAAGAGGAGATCCTCGAAAGGATCGAGCCAGTTGGCGAGTTGTGCCTTCAGGGACGAAATTGCGCTGGAATGCTCGGCGACCGGGCAGGCACCGATGCCACCGTCACTGCTGAACAGCCCGAAGTACCATCAGACGCCGTTGCAGATACCGCCCCAGGACGCAGCGGTCAGGAAGTTTACGCGCGCTCCTGTTTTGCCTGTCACGATGCGGCCATCGCGGGTGCACCCTTGTTTGGCGATGCGACTCAATGGGAGCCGCGTATAGCAAAGGGCATCGATGTGCTTCTGCAGAGCTCGATCGTTGGCATTCCACCCCTCATGCCGCCCCGCGGGGCCTGCATGGATTGCTCGGACGAGGAGCTGCGGGCCGCGGTTGAGTATATGGTGGACGCTGCCCGATAGCGGGCATTGCCCTCCCCTAAACCTCCGGAGCCGCATCCAGCTGGCGATACGCCACCGCTTCCCTCAGGTCGGACTCTTCGATGCGTTCGCGCTCATCAAGATCGGCGATGGTGCGGGCAACCTTCAGCACCCGGTGATAAGCGCGCGCGGAGAGTGTGAGTCTCGCTTGCGCCTCTTCGAGCACTCGGCGCTCTTTCGGGCCAAGCAGGCAGTCTGTCTCGATTTCCTTCGGTTCGATCTCCCTGTTGGGTTTCCCCCGACGCGCGAGCTGTTGCCGGCGCGCGACGGCAACCCGCGCGCGCAACGACTCATCGTCCACTGCCGAAGGTTCGGACGAGATGAGCGCCTGGTGCGGAACGGGGGGCACCTGCACCTGGAGGTCGATGCGATCGAGAAGCGGCCCCGAGATGCGCTGGCGATAGCGGCGGGCTTGCTCCGGCGTGCAACGGCACAGCGCTTCGGAGCGGCAGTCATAACCGGCAGGGCACGGATTCATCGCTGCCACGAGTTGGAAGCGCGCAGGGAAACGGACGCGATATCGCGCTCGTGCGATGGCGATGTCGCCGGATTCCATGGGCTCACGCAGCACCTCGAGCACATTGCGCGCGAACTCGGGCAACTCGTCGAGAAACAGAACGCCGTGATGCGCCAGCGAAATCTCTCCGGGCATGGGGGCGCTGGCCCCGCCTCCCACCAAGGCCACGGCCGAGGCGCTGTGGTGCGGACTTCGAAACGGGCGCCGCTCGAGATCGATCTCCTGCACCAGGTGGCCCGCGACCGAGCGGATCATGGCCGACTCCATGGCTTCCTGCTCGGCCATTGGCGGCAGAAGCAAGGGAAGACGCCTCGCCAGCATGGTCTTGCCGGTGCCCGGCGGGCCGACCATGAGGAGATGATGGCCCCCGGCGGCCGCAATCATGAGCGCACGTTTCGCGATGTGTTGTCCACGCACGTCGTTGAGCGACATCGAAGACGGCGGTGTGGATTGCACCGCGCCGGGGACGTGAACCTCGGCAATGTGATGGGGTTCGAGAAGCTCACATACGTCGAGCAGGTGACGCACGGAAAATGCGCGGGTTTCGCGCGACTGACAGGCTTCGTCACCATTGCTGCGAGCAACTACCATGCTGCGTTTCGTCTGGGCGCACGCAACGGCGGACGGCAGGATCCCCGCCACCGGCTTGACCTCGCCGTTTAGCGCGAGCTCACCGAAGAATTCGAACTCCTCGAGTCTGAGGTCTGGAATCTGTGCGGAAGCCGCGAGAATGGCGATGGCGATGGCGAGGTCGAAGCGCCCGCCTTCCTTCGGCAGGTCCGCAGGCGCCAGGTTGACGGTGATCCGACGGTCGGAGGGAAACGCGAAGCGCGAGTTCATGATGGCGCTTCGTACCCGGTCTTTGCTCTCCCGCACCACCGTCTCGGGAAGCCCGACGATGTGAAACGCCGGCAGGCCGCCGGATATGTGAGCCTCCACCCGCACGGGGGGTGCATCGATGCCGAGGCGCGCACGGGTATGCGTGAGTGCGAGGCCCATGATCCTTCCCTGGTTCAAGGGTGCGTCCAGCCTAGTGGTTAGTAGAACGCGTGGCTCGGGGCGGACTCTGCAGAACGCGTACGACAAGGCTGCACTTTTCCGCTCCTTTGTGCTGCGCCGACGGGTCGTTTCGGTGTAGATTGCCCAGGGTAGGGTAGCCCGGACAGGCTTATCGGAGCACGACGATGAAACTGGTAACAGCCATTATCAAGCCGTTCAAACTGGAGGACGTCCGGGATGCGCTCTCAGAGATCGGCGTGCAGGGAATGACGGTCACCGAGGTGAAGGGGTTTGGCCGGCAGAAGGGTCACACGGAACTCTATCGCGGCGCAGAGTATGTCGTGGATTTCCTGCCCAAGGTCAAGGTCGAGGTGGCGATCGACGATTCGCTGCTCGATCGGTGTCTGGAAGCCCTGGGAGCTGCCGCCAACACCGGGAAGGTGGGTGACGGCAAGATCTTCGTCTCCACACTCGACGAGGTCGTCCGCATCCGAACTGGAGAAACCGGTCCCGACGCGGTCTGATCCGTCGCGGACAATTCACTCAAATTTCGTGCTAAGCAGCCGAATGGTGGGCTGGCCCGGCGCGGCCGGTCCGCATCTGCCCCTTCCCCAAGATAGGAGTGCCTGAAGGTGGATGATCTGCTTCAGACCAACTATGCCGTGGATACATTCTATCTACTGGTAATGGGCGTCCTCGTCATGTTCATGGCCCCTGGCTTCACGATGCTGGAGGCGGGCATGGTACGCGCCCGGAACACGACGGAGATCCTCACCAAAAACGTGGGGCTCTACTCGATAGCGTGCATCATGTACATGCTCTGCGGCTACTACATCATGTACTCGAGCGATGCCGGAGGCTTCCTGCCGAACCTGGGCTTCCTGATCGGTGAAGAGAACGCGGTGCAAGCGGCGTCGGCGGACGGCGATCAAGGGTTTAACCACTCGCTTCGGGCAGGGCACTTCTTCCAGGTGCTTTTCGTTGCCACCTCGATGTCCATCGCATCGGGCGCCGTGGCCGAGCGGATGAAGCTCTGGCCGTTTTTCTTGTTTGCGGTGGTCATGACCGGTTTCATCTACCCCGTTCAAGGGTACTGGATCTGGGGCGGCGGGTTTCTCGGGGCGGCGGGATTCTCCGACTTCGCGGGGGCGGGTGTGGTGCACATGTGCGGTGCAGCGGCTGCCCTTGCCGGCGTCCTGGTGCTGGGTCCTCGCAAGGGCAAATACGGCGCTGAGGGGCAGGTCTATGCGATCCCCGGGGCTAATCTACCCCTGGCGACGCTGGGGATGTTCATGCTCTGGTTCGGCTGGTTCGGTTTTAATGGTGGCTCCCACTTGATGCTGTCCTCCTTCGAGGCGGCGAATGC
>JAPULC010000275.1 GCA_027295305.1 Gammaproteobacteria bacterium | reverse complement strand
AATGATCGAGGCCAAAGAGGGATGTGCCGTCAGCGGACGTCAGGAAACGCTCGCGCGCATCAGCTATCAGCGATTCTTTCGTCGTTATCTGCGCCCTGCGGGAATGACCGGCACGGCAAGGGAGATGGCGCGTGAGCTCTGGTCGGTCTATCGCCTGAACGTCGTGAGCGTGCCCACCAATCGCCCGCTTCGCCGAGGCGCGTTGGCCGATCGCGTGTTTGCGACGTCCGAGCAGAAGTGGAAGGCGATCGTGGTGCGTGTCAGGGAGCTGCATCAGCAGGGTCGCCCGGTGTTGGTCGGTACCCGATCGGTGGCGGCATCGGAGCACCTCAGTCATCTGCTGAACGACGAGGGACTGCATCACCGTGTATTGAACGCTCGCCAGGATCAGGAAGAAGCGGACATCATTGCGCGCGCGGGTGAGCCTGGACGCATCACCGTGGCGACCAACATGGCAGGGCGCGGAACCGACATCAAGCTTGCCGAAGGCGTAGCCGACGCCGGTGGACTGCACGTGCTCGCAACCGAACGCCACGAGGCGCGTCGTATCGACCGCCAGCTCTTCGGACGTGGCGGGCGGCAGGGAGACCCCGGCACGTATCAGTCGATGGTGTCTCTCGAGGACGAGCTGGCCAAGGATTTCTACGGTGAACGGCTAACGGGTTGGCTCACACGTGCGCACCGCTTCACGCCGGGCTGGGTCAGCAAATGTTTCGTGTCCGTGGCGCAGAGCGCTGCCGAGAGACGTCACGCACGGATGCGTCGCGAACTTCTCAAGATGGACGAGCAGGTCGGTGATATGCTCGCCTTCACCGGTCGTGCGGAGTAGGAGTTGTGCTAATGCGTGATCCCGCATGCAGACCGCGACACTGTTGGCTCGTCGGTAGCATTGCATCGCTGCTCACATGTGGCTCGGCATCATCCGCCGAGTTGTCGGGATTCGACTGCCTCATCGAACCGCACTCCGTGGCTGAGGTCAGCACCCGCGAGCTGGGCACGATCGCGGAGATCAGTGTCGTGCGCGGCGATCTCATCGAGAAAGATCAGCAGCTTGCGCGGTTGGAATCCAGTGTAGAGGAAGCGGCGGTGGCGCTTGCACGCGGACGCACGGAGATGGTTGCGAACATCGATGCACGGCACGCAAATGTCAGATTTCTCGAACGCCAACGCGATCGCGTTGGAGAGCTCTACGAGAAGAAGGCGCTTCCTTATCACGAGATGGACAAGGCGGAAACGGATGTGGAGCTTGCAAAGCTCGCAGTGCGTGAAGCGGAAGAGAACATGCACATGGCCGAGCTCGAGCTCACGCGCGCCGAGCAGGCCCTTGCGCGGCGAACCATTTTCAGCCCCGTCGATGGCGTGATGGTCAGACAGTTGCTCTCACCTGGAGAGTCGGTGGAGGACCGACCGATCTTGATCGTTGCGCAGGTGTCGCCGCTCAACGTCGAAATCATCCTGCCGGTGGAACTGTTCGGCTCAATCGCCCTCGGCATGCAAGCGGAAGTGACGCCGAGAGTGCCCGGTGTGGGAGTTCACGTTGCGAGTGTCGTGGTGGTCGATCGAGTGATCGATGCAGCAAGCAACACGTTTGGTGTGCGCCTCGAGCTTTCGAATTCCGACTATGCCATCCCCGGCGGTGTTTGGTGTGACATCAGCTTCATGTCTGAATAGCTCTTCTTGTGGCTCAATCTTTACCATATAAAACATATGGTTACACATTTAATCTGTTGAGACTTCGAGGCTTTCGGTTGGGCTTCTTTGCCCGCTCTGGTTGTCACAAGGGTCACCGTCCTCGCCGCGAGCGCCGACCCCAACGATCGTACTAAGTCGCGCACGGCGTCGTTCTCGATGATGCGTTGAGCTGTCATCTCCTGCAATGTGCACATCGTTCGGATGCGACATGAGGACCTCGTTGGATTATTTTGGAGCGGCGTCTCATGCCGAGTTTCGCTACTCCCTGTCGAGTACCTGCGTGACATGAAATCGCGAGGCCCCGCGGTTGCAACGTGCATCTGCCGCGAGAAACGGTGGCATGCCAGGAGGCAATGCTCATGTACAGGCCGGGGCCTAGTGCGCGGTGTTGAAGTTTCTCGCTGAAATCTAAGCTGGCGGTCGCGTCGCGATGACACCTTGCTCTTCGAGACTCGCCACTTCCTCAGCATTCATACCAAGCAGTTCACTCACCGTTTTCGTTGTGCTCACCCAGTTTGGGTGCTGCAACCCTATGCTGCTCCAGGCGTTTGCCATTGAAGTGCGTCGGCATTCCGGGATAGGGTTTGGGCACGATGTGTTCGGCGCCGAGCTCGGTAATAAACCGTGCACTTTCGAGTGTGGGTCAGCCATGAACTCGGCGCAGACATGACAGCACCAGCAGGAACGCCGGCCTTCTGAAGTATTCATGAGCTCGAGCTTGTCCTGAACTCGGGTCCGGGCCTCTGTCTCCTGGTTGAGTTCGTCTCTGCGCTCACACCGTGAAGCCATGTCTGTAAAACATTCATCTTGCAGCCACGCACTCGCTGACAGCTCACATAAGGCGCGAAACGTCGATGTTCTGGGGCGGGTCAACGGCTGTGGGCTCATCAGAGGTCTGTGGCTTATCAAACGCCTGTGGCTCATCAATGGCCTTGCGATCCATGGCCATCCACATCGAGAGCGCCGCGATCGCCGACTGATATTGGACATAGTGGCGCCGGGCAGGTGAGCAGCGCACGCTCGGGATCTTCCATGAGCCAGGTGTAGCCGGAGCAGCACCGGGCCAGATGCTTTCCAGTCCCGATAGGGGCCGGTGAAGCTGAACGGTGTGATGGCCGTTCGGACCTTCGTTCTCAGCGCGTCGAGCTCGGGAGCCGAACC
>JAPULC010000274.1 GCA_027295305.1 Gammaproteobacteria bacterium | reverse complement strand
TTCGGCTCGCACCTGCCTCTCCCATCGTTGCGCTGAGCAGCGGTTCAGATGAAGAGATTGCTGTAACTCGTTCAGCGCCTCCTGCTCCGATGCTGGAGGAAATTGATGGGTGTCCTGAATTGGGGTGGTACATTAGCTCTCCCCACCGGGAGGAGGAGTTCCATGGATTTTGAAACGCTATTGGTCGAGCGCCGCGGAAAGCGCGAGGGCATCGTGTGGGTGACCCTCAACCGTCCCAAGAAGCTGAATGCTCTCAGCATGCAGACGTTCGGCGAGCTCGAAGCTCTGTTCAGAGAGGTGCGAAAGGACCGCTCGGCACGATGCCTGGTGATCACCGGCGCCGGGCGTGGATTCTGCGCCGGGGCTGATTTCTCGGGAAGCGCCAGTGCGCAGCAGGAGCGCACTACCGAGAAGCCCCCCGCGGAGGCGCCTCCCGCCATCGATCTCGAGCGCAGTCGTCTGAATTTCCGAGTCGAGTCGGAAGCGTACATTGCGTTTCGCCGTCTCGAGATCCCCACCATCGCGTGCATCAACGGCGTCTGCGTGGGCGCAGGATTCGACCTCGTCGCACATTGCGACATGGCGGTGGGTTCCACCGCGGCGCGCTTTCAAGTGGCCTATGTGAAGCGGGGTCTGTTTGCTGATCTCGGCGGATTCTGGAGCCTGCCGCGCATCATCGGCTGGCGAAAGGCCATGGAGATGATGACCACCGGGCGTTTCATGTCCGCCGAAGAGGCTCACGAAGCCGGGCTCACCAACTATCTGGTGGAGCCGGAAGATCTGGAGGACAAGACCATGGAGCTGGCGCTTGCCGTCGAGGCAGGTCCGCCGGTTGCACAGAAGCTCGGCAAGACGCTTGCGATTCGCACGGCGCATCTGGATTTCGAGACGGCTCTCGAGCTGTCGGGCATTGCGCTCAGCGTCATCGAACCGTCGCAGGATCGCGTGGAAGGCGTGCGTGCGTTCATGGAGAAACGCGAGCCTGACTTTCAGGGTCGCTGAGTCAGAGACACATTTTGGGGGAGAATCGATATGGCCAACGAATTGCAGGGCAAGGTCGCCATCGTCACCGGCTCGTCGCGCGGTATCGGCGAGGCGATCGCACGGCGTCTCGGGCTAGCCGGCGCCACCGTGGTGATCACCGCGCGCACGGTGGAGGTGCGCGACGAGAAGCTTCCGGGAACGATCCACACGGTTGCCGCCGCGGTCGATGAGCTCGGCGGCAAGGCGTTTCCGGTGGCGGCAAACCTCATGCACAAGGAAGCGCGCGAGCAGCTGGTCGAAACGGTGCTGAAGGAATTCGGGCGCGTCGACATTCTGGTGAACAACGCGGCGATTCTCGTGCCGGGGAGCACCATCGACTTCCCCGAGCGATATTTCGACCGCATGTTCGAAATTCTGGTGAAAGCGCCTCATCATCTGTGTCAGCTGGTGCTGCCGGGGATGATCGAACGTAAGGGCGGCGCGATCCTCAACATCTCCTCGGGGGCGGCGCGTCATCCGGAGAAGCCCTTCACCCGCAGCTTTGGCGGCTCGGTCTACGGGATGACAAAGGCCGCCATCGAGCGTTTCACAACCGGGCTTGCCGCGGAAATGTACGAGCACGACATCTCGGTGAATGCGTTGTCACCCAGCAAGGTGGTGGCGACGCCCGGGCAGATGTATGGACGGACTTATACCCAGGAGATGCTCGATGCTTCCGAGCCGGTCGAGGTGATGGCAGAGGCGGGATACGCGCTTCTCACCGGGGATCCGAAGGAGGTCACCGGCGGGATCTGCTACAGCCAGGGCGTCATCGACGATCTCGGCATCAAGGCCGAGTCCATTGGCATGGACGCGCCGAAACCAAACTGATTGAGGATGTCAGTTGAAGATGCAGGGTTGATCAAGCCGGTGCCGGGCGGGCGCGTTGGTTGTAGAGAAGACCACGGCGTCGCTCGCGCTCGGCATCGTCGATGGTCGCGGGATCTTCGCGAACGTCGTTGCCGATCTCCATCGCGCGCTTGACCGCCGGTCGCTCACCGAGTTCCTCGAACCAGCGTTTGAAGTACTTGAACTCTTCGATGTCCTGGCCTTGGCCCTTCCAGCCGACGCACCACGGGTAGCAGATCATGTCGGCGACGGTGTACTCGTCGCCGGCAAGATAAGGTCGATCGTACAGACGATTGTTCATGACGCCATAGAGTCGATTCACCTCGTCGGTAAATCGGCGCACGGCATATGATTGGTCGCCCTGATTGTCGCCGAGTCTGCGGAAGTGACCGCACTCTCCGGTCTTCGGTCCCTGGTTCGCCATCTGCCACATCACCCATTGCACCACCTCGTATCGCTGGCGTGGCTCCTGCGGATAGAACTGCCCCGCCTTCTCGGCGATGTACATCATCATCGCGCCCGACTCGAAAATCGCGATGGGCTCGCCGCCTCCCATGGGTTCGTGGTCAACGAGGGCCGGCATTCGATTGTTGGGGCCGATGGCGAGAAACTCTTCGGTAAACTGATCGCCTCGGCCGATGTTGCACGGCACGATCTTGTACGGCAATCCACATTCTTCCAGCAGGATGGTGACTTTCCTTCCGTTTGGCGTGGGCCAGAAATGCAGGTCGATCATGTGTGCGTGCTCCTAAACCACAGCATGTTTCGCGAGAGCTTAACGGAGTCGGACTGAAATAGGGGACTGTCCCCTATTTCGCAGACGCGAATGATTCAGCTCGGCTTCTCGGCATCGTCCTCCGAAGCCTTATCATCATCGTCGGCGTCAGTGGTCTCTTCGCTTGCGTCGGCGGCAGCTTCTTCGGGTTTGTCAGCAGCGGTCTCTTCGCTTGCGTCGGCGGCAGCTTCTTCGGGTTTGTCAGCAGTGGTCTCTTCGCTTGCGTCGGCAGCAGCCTCTTCGGGTGTGTCAGCAGTGGTCTCTTCGCTTGCGTCGGCAGCAGCCTGTTCGGGTGCGTCAGCAGTGGTCTCTTCGCTTGCGTCGGCAGCAGCCTCTTCGGGTGTGTCAGCAGTGGTCTCTTCACTAGCCTCAGCAGCAGCTTCTTCCGGCGCATCGGCGGTGGCCTCTTCGCTAGCGACAGCGGTGACGTCTTCGGTAGCATCGTCTGCGACCTCTTCGGCGGTTTCCGCAGAAGCTTCGGCCGCTTCCTCTGAAGGGGCCTTGGCTGCGGCTTCTTGCGGCGCCTCGGGTGCCGGCTCGGGCACCTGCTCGGGAACCGGTACGTCAAGGAGGCCCTCATCCACTAGAATCCTCACCTTCTCGACGCCGTTCACCCAGGGATTGGGGCTTGCGTTGCTGCGCACGGCGTACTTCTCGGAGCGTTTCTGGTAGATGGTGTAATCGTCGGTTTTCTTGATGACCTGCATGTGCCTTTGAGAGCCTCATCGTGATCGGTGCCTCTATTCTATGGTATCTCGTGCAATTCGCATTGCGCGTGCTCAGGCTGCGAATGGCGGTCATCGGCATTGCACTCTTCTCGCTCGGCCTCACAAGCCACGCCGTGCAGGGTGCATCATTCGAGACGTGGCTCGATGCATTGCGCGACGAGGCACGTTCGATCGGCATCAGTGAGGAGACGGTGTCCGAGGCGCTGCAGGGGTTGGCGCCTAATCAGCGTGTGATCGAGCTCGATCGTCGTCAACCGGAATTCACCCAGACACTGGACGAGTATCTTGCCTCTCGCGTGAGCATCGCACGCGTGCGTGAAGGCCAGGCTAAGCAGGCACAGCATCGCGTGTTACTCGATGAGCTCGAGGCGAAGTACGGTGTCCCCCGAAGGGTGATGCTTGCCATCTGGGGGATGGAATCGGGCTATGGCCGGCAGGTGGGAAGCTTCTCGGTGGTGCGCTCGTTGGCAACGCTTGCCTGGGACGAACGGCGCTCGGCTTTTTTCCGACGCGAGCTTCTGGCGGCCCTTCGAATCGCCGACTCGGGGGATGTTGCGCTGGGTGCGTTCCACGGCAGTTGGGCCGGCGCGCTCGGTCAGCCCCAGCTCCTTCCTTCCGTGTACGTTCAGCATGCGCAGGATGTGGATGGCGATGGCCGGCGCGACATCTGGACGAGTGTGCCCGATACGCTCGGGTCCATAGCCGAAGTGATGAGAGCGAACGGTTGGAAAGAGGGTGTTCCCTGGGGGGTCGCCGCGCGCGTGGCTTCGGATGCGGAATCGTTGCCCGAGCCTAATGGCCGAGGCTGTGGTGCGTGGCAATCACACCAGGGGCCCACATCGATCTCCGAGTGGTCGCGTCACGGCGTGGTTGCGCCTTCGAGGGGGCTCGGGTCATCGGAGCTCGCAACGTTGCTCACCCTCGAGAATCGTCACTATCTGGTCACAAGCAGCTTCGAGGCATTGCTCGGGTACAACTGTTCGAACGCCTATGCGCTTGCGGTGGGTTTGCTTGCCGATGGGATCGCTTCGGCAAACCCTTGACCGGGACCCGAGAGCAGGCTTCAAAGCAGGCCGCAAACTGGCTACGCTAATGTGTGATTGGGCTCGTTCGGAGTCCGGGGAGATACGAATTGAACTCTCGAGTTGAGGGCAATACGCACAGTCCGATGCAGGTGTCGATAACGATGAGCATCTGGCTTGCGCTCACCCTTTCGATGTCGGTGCCCTGCGCGTTGTTCGCGCAGGAAGAGAAACAGAGTGTCGTGGCACTCGAGGAGGGCGAGCAGCGGGGTTTGTACTACTACTCGCGGGCGAGATTCGAGGACGCCTACCCGCTCATCTGGGGCGCAGCGCGTCGCGGTCTCAAAAAAGCACAGTACACTTTGGGCCTCATGTATCTGAAGGGGGAATTTGTCGAGCAGGATCTAGTGAAGGGTGCCGCGTGGCTGGGAGTTTCTACCGAATCTCGAGTCGAGGAGTGGGTGGACATCTTTCACACGATCACGAGCGCTCTGGATGAAACTCAGCGCACCGCCGCTCGCCAGAAGCTGGGGAAATACATCGAGTACTACGGAATGAAAGCGCAGGGCATCAGCTGCCGGCCGCCCCCGCGTCAGCACGCGGAGCTCGATTGCACGAAGGCTTCGGGGCAGTATCCGCTGCACGATTACCAATAGCTTCGCGCCTGCTTGGCCGACACGCCGCTAGTCGATCAAGTGGATATACTCGCGAATCGCGATGTGCTCGAAGCCGGTGTGGAGCTTTCCGTCATCCTCGAACCTGCGCACTTGCGCCAGGCTGTGCCAGCCGATCTCCAGGATCTCGTTCTGATCGAAGCTCACGATGTCGCCTTCGAACTCTGATCCGAACACCTTGTGCATCCTTTCCTTGTATTCGTAGTCGCCGACGAAGCGCAGCGCTTCGAGTTGTATGTCGAGTTCCTCGGCAAGCTCACGCCGCGCCGTCGCTTCCGGATCTTCACCAAACTCCACGCGACCCCCCGGAAGTCCCCACTTGCCATGGTTCTCCAGGCGGATGTTGTTGTGAATGGCGAGCAGGAATCGATCGCCGGATTTCAAGATGCAACGCGCGGTGTGATATCGACGACGCGGAAGGAGGTTCCTCATCGTACGAATCGTAACATGACGGGCCGGCGGCGTTGATCGATAGGACGGGTCGGAGAGCCGCGAAGTCATGGCTCATGCGGCTTTCGGGGTAGCACCCCTATCTCTGGACGGCTAGAATGCGCCCGCGTCGGAGTGTAGCTCAGCCTGGTAGAGCACTGCCTTCGGGAGGCAGGGGCCGGAGGTTCGAATCCTCTCACTCCGACCAACAACGACGAGGCCTCCAGACGATTTCAGCCCCTCCAGGGATGCCCCATTAAAGCACCTTAAGGCCCGCGTAAGGCTGGAGGTGGATTCCTATGCTTAAGGAACGATGGGGGTGGCTGAAGGTCACGGACGGTGCGGGACATGGTCGGTGTGACATAGCTGGGTCTGTCACACGATAGCTGGTGCTGTGCTCGCAGAAGTCTTGCTTCTTATATACGTCTCTGCATAATGGCGGCTGTCCAATCGGACAGTCCCAACGAAACGCGAAACGAACGAAACGACTACGGGGGTCTAACCCGGAGCTGTTGTGCGTTCGCGTCCTGCGTAGATCCCACCAGGCGCACCACATGGCTCTCTGATGAGCAGAGAGGTGCGAATTATGTCATCGGTCAAAGTCATCTCGATGGCGTTGCAGCAAGCCGTGAGCGAAGGGCAGTCCACCGATGAGGTGGCCGAGATGCTGAGCGAGTTGTCGAGCAACGTCGTGGGCGATCGCGACACTGAGGGTGTGGCTTTGTCACTTGGTCTG
>JAPULC010000273.1 GCA_027295305.1 Gammaproteobacteria bacterium | reverse complement strand
AGCACTATGCGAGATACGCTACCCCGACTGGTGAAGCGTCTCTGTAAGAGATTCACCCAAGTGAAATTTAGAGGTCCCATTGCCTGCGAGTGGGGAGGGGTGGACCCAGACAAGCCCCGCCTCGAAATCTGAAAGCAACGGGAGTCTCACCGTTACACACGCCATCGCGGGCTGTTAGATTCGCCGCATGATTCAGATTCTGCGGGCTGATGACTTCGTGTTTCGTGAGGTAGAAGACGCCGACCTCAGCCAGATGGCTGCGTGGATACGCGGGGACTCAGAACTCGACTTCTTTGAACGTCACGGTATGGCGAGTGGGTCGATTCTGACTAAAGCATTGAAACCATTTGTTATTATCGGATTCCATATCGTCTTGCGAATCTGATCTCAGCTCGGAGCGTTGTGTCTACGCGTCTCGCGCACTTTGAAGATCATCACGAGGGCGCCCAGTAGTCCCACGCCTGCGGTGATCGCGCAAGCGCTCGCCAGCGTGAGCACTTCGGCGATGGTGCCGATGAAGAAAGGTCCCGATGCGGTGCCGATGTCACCCACCAACCGCCACACGCCGAGAAACTCGCCGCGTCCCTCCAGGGGTGAAAGATCCGATCCCAGGGTCATCACGATGCCGGTGCCGAAACCGTTACCGAGCCCGGCCAGGAGCGCCACCAGCAATAACCCCTGAAAATCCGTTGCTCCGGGCATGAGCGCGAGACTCGTTGCCAGCACCAACATGCACGGTACCGCGGCAAATTTTCGCCCGAGATGATCGAGGATCATCCCGGCGGGGTAGAACATCATCATGTCCACGCCGTAAGACAGGCTGAAGATGAGGCCGATGTCGGCGGAGTCCAGACCGATGGACGCACCCCAAAGAGGAATCAGCACCTGTCGCCCCGCGCGCATGAGCTGTAGCGTTATCACCGCGCTGCCGGCCACGCGAAAGACCTTGGCGTGCTCTTTGAGGATGTGCAGGAGCATCGCGATGCCGTGCGAGATAGGCTCCTCGTGAAGCTTCGGGCGCACGGAGGTCGCAAAGACGACGATGAACACCATGGCCGCGAGGACGAGAGCGCCGGCAACCAGGAATACGACGGGCCAGCCGTACGCCTTGGCCGCCACCCCGGCGGCAAACGGACCGGCCAGCGCCCCCGCACGCTGCAGGCCTGCCATGATCGCGATGGTACGGCCGCGGCGTTCGATGCCCACGTGGTCGGCGATATAGCAGATGCGGCCGAGCAGCCAGCTGCCAATGCCGCCGCCGAACAGCATCGCAAGCCCGCCCAGCAGCCACACCGAGTCGGTCTGACTCGCACCGAAGGCCATGACGGCGAGCATCACGAGCCCCGCGAGCATGACGTTCTTGTCGCCGAAGCGTGATACGGCCATACCGGCGGGGACGTCGGATACGAGGGTTCCAATGCCTCGCAATCCGAGCATGGCGGCAGCCATTGCGGGGCCGGCGTCGAGCTCGAGGGCGTAGAGGAGAAGCGCGATCAGGATCGCGTTCTGGGCGGCGGCGGTGAGGAAGGACGGAACGTAGACCGCGAGCAGGAGCTCGCGCCGACTCCCGGCGTTGTCCGAGTGCTCGGGAGTATCGTCGGTCACGAACCGCGTGTGGTGGCGGCGACATCCTTCGATTTCACGCTAACGGACCTCAGCGCAGACGCTCGCAGCGATAGATCTGCTCGTTGTAGAAGACGTGGCCGGTCTTCACGCACTCGCGTCGCATGGACTGCTTGCCGAGGCCGTAGGATGTCGCGATCACGAACATGAGCAGCACCACGGCCGCCAACGTCAGGATGATCTTGTCGGGAGTGATCCTCGTAATCATGCCGGCATTCTAACCCTTCGACTCGCTTGCTCGCTCAGGGCAGGCTCCTTCGGTCGCTTCGCCCTGCTCAAGGCCAACGAAAATGGGAAATGGTGCCAGGCACCTGTGCCCCGGCAGCGTCCGACTAGTCGTGGATCGTGAGGCCGATTACCGCCATGCCGCGGTCGTAGGCGTAGATGGGATCGCTGTTATCGTAGCTTTGGTAGCGCACCTCGAGGAACGCGAACGTCGGCAGTCGGTGGAAGCCGAAGCGGCGTTCGAATACGAAGCTTGCGGTGTAACCGTCACGGGTGCGCCCGTAGTCGGTAGGATCGGCGGGTGCGGCGGGTGCATCCTCGCGCAGCTCACGACTGCTGTAGAAGCCCCGAAGCCGAAGCATGTTGTCGCCGAATGCATAACGCATGTTCACGGCGACGCGCTGTCGTGTGCGATCGTAGTATCCGCTCTCGTTGTCGTCGCGTTGCTCGTAGGCTGCCTTCAGCGAAAGTCTGAACGCGGCGCTCGGCTTGATCACCATGCCCGCCTCGATTCCGTAGTAGGTGTACTCGAGGTCGGTGTTCGCAATCAGATTACCGTCGATGTCGCGCGCGCGGCGGTTCAGGTAGCGGCGCACCGAGATGGGGGCCGCCAGGCTGAACGTTAGCGGATCGGCCAGGCGGAACTTCAGCTTCGCCACGGCGGTGCCCTGCTCGTAGTCGAGCTCGCTCAGACCGAGGGATGCATAGTCTTCCAGGTAATTGACGCGTTCCGCCGAGACGTCGATGATCGATCTCAGCCAGCTTAGGGGCTTGGCATCGATGACGGTGCGAAAGCGAACGGTGTTGGTGTCGAAGCGCTCCGCGATCTCCTCACCGCCGAAATCGGCGACCTGTCCGGTGGAACGCTCGATGTAGGTCTTGCGTTTGATTTCGCCTTCGACCTGCAGACGCGTCTTGAAGTGAAACACTTCCGGCGAGCGGCGTTTGCTCTTGAATCCCACCCGCGCACGCGCAGACCACGCGTCGGCGTCCTGGAAGTCGCCCTGGTACAGCACGCCGTCGCCACCCACATCGATGAACATGCGATTGTTCTTGCCGATGTATTTGCTGAGGTCCTGGTCGACTGAGACGGCGGTGAAGATCGCCTGCTCGTTGCCGCCATCCGCGAGGCGATAGGGATTATTGTCGACACCGGAGACCACACGGTATTCCGATGCGTGAACAGGCATGACACAGGCGATCCAGCCGATGAGCAGTGCCTTGAGCTTCATAGCGTACTCCTTACGAAGGATTATCCTTCGCACGCTTTTCCTCGATGTCCGTCAATACCAGATACAGTCCTTCATGCGCCTCCCGGTGCTCCGGATCGTGGCGCAGAATCGTTCGGTAGTAGTCCGCCGCGGCCGTAGTGTGTCCCGCCGCGCGCGCTGCCACTGCGAGGTCGAGCAGCGCCTCGGGGGCGTCGGGCTCGAGCTCTAAGGCCGAGAGAAGCGCGTCTCCTGAAGCGAGGAGGTCGCCACGCGCCTGTAACGCGCGCCCGAGGCTTCGCCAGCCCTTGGCAAATGTCTCGTTCAACGCCACCACGCGGCTGAGCTCCGTCACTGCTTCGTCGAGCTCGCCTTGCGCTCGCAGCAAGAGCGCCAGGTTATAGCGTGGCGAATAGAGCCCGGGTTTGCGTGCGACTACGTCACGAAGCAGCGCTTCCGCCTCTTCCAGCTCATCGCGATGTCGCAATATCACCGCAAGGTTCAGCGCGGCCTTGTGGTGGGATGGATCACGCTCGACGATCCTTCGATAGTGATTCGCTGCAGCAAAGTCATTACCCGAATCGGCCTCGAGCAGCGCCAGGTTGAAGCGTGCGGCCGCGTAATACGGCGCGAATGACAGAACCTTCTCATAGACGCCACGAGCGGCCTCGTCGTCACCCCGGCGCCGATAGAGCACCGCGACGTTCAGATGTGCAGAGCGTGAATCCGGACGCAGGCGGATGCTCTCCTCGTAGGCGGCGATGGCCTCGTCGCTAGGCTCGAGCTCCGAGAGCATGCGGCCAAGCCGAAACCAATACCGCGAGACAGCGGGGCGTTCGGCGATGGCTCGGCGCAGGGATGTCTCTGCCTGCGCTGTGTCTCCGAGCTTCAATTGCACCAGCGCCCGACCGTACAGCAACTCGGCGTTCGCGGGTTGTGTCTCGAGGAGGAAATCGTAGAGCTCCAGCGCTCGGATGAAGTCCGCCGCCCCTGAGTACGCCTCGGCAAGTCGTTGGTTGGCCCTCGAGGCCAATGGCTCGTCGGTGGTCCGCGCGTTGTTGAAGTGATCGATGGCGGTTTCGAACTCGTCGCGAAGCAGTGCCACTTCGCCCCGGTAGAATGATTCCTTCGGCGTGCCGCGATTTGCGTTTGCAAGTAGCCGATATTGCTTGCGCGCCGAGACCTTACGCCCGCTTGCATGATAGAGACGTGCGAGAAGCTCCCGCGCGGCCCCGTGGTCCGGTTCGAAGTCGAGGGCCATCTCGAGGCTTTCGATGGCGTTGAAAAGACGCTCCCCCTCGCTCAGCTCGACACCGAGCTCATACCAGGCGCTTGCATACTCGGGCCGCAGCTTCAGCGCATTGCGGATAGATTCTTCGGCCTCTGACTCGCGCCCGACGATTCGTCGAAGCGTAATCCCGCGCCAGAGCCATGCCGGTGCATAGTCCGGGCGATAGGCAATGGCCTGCTCGAAGCGCGCTACCGCTTCGTCGTTCGCTCCCAGGGCGAGCTCACTTTTGCCGAGCGCGAGCAGGGATTTCGCCTTGCGGCGCCCGCTTGTGATCTCTACGGCGTGTTCGAGCGCATCTCGGGCCTCGTCGTGGCGAGCTGCTTCGTTCAGCAGCAGCCCCAGATTGATCGCAGCCGCCTGATAGCTCGGCAGAAGCGTCAGGGTTTTCCGGTAGGCATCGATTGCAATGTCGCGTGCGCCGAGGCGCGAGTGCGCCAATGCGAGATGGAAGTGCACGCGCGGGTCATCGGGTGTCTCCAGGGACACCGCCTCGAGGATTGCCAGAGCGCGCTCGGGTTCCCGGTCCCGTAGGGCCGCGATGGCTTCTTCCACAGACCGATCTGTCGGTACGCGAACACGCATCGCGTCGTCGTGGGCGTTCGACATCGCATCTTCCTCGATGCGGGTGTCGTCGTGCGAATCCGAGACGTGTACGATGCGTGGCGCTTCGGCGAGCTCGGTGACGTGAAGCTCGACCATCCAGGTAGCGATTGCCAATGCCAGCGCGGCGATCCCGAGGGCAATTCCGTTGTTCCAAACCGCTACGCCCGCCACCGTCAGACTCCCCCGCTCGCCGGTTCGAGCATGGATTTGAGTCCGGCGCCCTGCACGTTCTGGATCTCGAGACCGGGCCGGGCGTTGACCTCCAGCACGATGGGTCCACGCCTGCGGTCGATGCAGACGTCGACACCCATGTATCCGAGTGGAATGGCGCGGTGGCAGCGATGCGCAATCGTGACGATTCGCGCCCAGTGAGGCAGGTGAACGCCGACGAGGGCCTCGCCGCTTTCGGGGTGGTGGGTCATCACCCGAGCGTCCCGGCGCGCAGCGAGGGTTTTGCCGCTGACGAGATCGACAGCGACGCCGATTGCGCCTTGGTGAAGATTGGCCTTGCCGTTCGAGGCGGCGGTCGGGAGGCGCAACATGGCGTTCGTCGCGTCTCCCCGGTGAAGAATGATGCGGATGTCTGCAATGCCTGCGGGCGCGAGAGTATGCAACACGACTTCGGGCTCGATGAGGGCTTCGAGCAATGCGAGATCGCGTGTGCCGCCCATCGAGAAGGTACCTTGGGTAATCTCGCGGCAGTGATGAAGCAGATCGTCGCGGCTGATGTGCTTGCCCGAGGCGAGACGAAAATCCGCACCTTCGCGGGACACGACCACGAGAATGCCGTTGCCCCGGCGCCCGTTGGCCGGCTTGACGACGAAACCATCCCAGGTTGCAAGCTGCTCTTCGAGCTGGGCGATGTCCGAGAACTCGCGGACGAGGGCGAGGGTCTCGGGCACGGGAATGCCGTGGCGCTCCAACGCCTGCTTGGTGCGGACCTTGTCGTTTGCAAGCTCGATCAGCCGAGGATCGTTCAGCGCATTGACGTACGTGAGGTTGCGCTCGTTCAGCCCCAGAACCGCTTGCGCGCCGCTCTCGGTTTTCATGAGTTGGCGAAAGCGAACGAATTCACTTGCGCGCAGCCCGGACCAACGCCCCAGGGCGATTTGCATAGCGAGCACGATCAGCAGGAGCTCGGGAAAATTGAGGAACACGGCGTTCAAAAGGCGCGACGAGAATATGAGAAAGCAGAGCACGGTGACAACGACGGTCCACGCCAACATGCTCACGGCTTCTCGCCAATTTCCGCTCTCGGTAATCTCGTGCAGGCGTTCGGCGGCGAAGCTCAGGATCACCACGGGGAACATGATGAGCAGCGCAAACCCGGGGTCGAGGTTCTTTGCACCGGCAACGGAGGCGACGATGATGAGGCCGGTGATCACCGTGATGAGCGCGGCGAGCTTCGGGATCTGCAGCACCCGGGTGCGCTTGAGGGCGTAGTGGAGCAGCGCCGCTATCATCATGACCAGCACGAAGCCGGCGAGCCCGGTGACCAGCCCCGTGAAACGACATGCCGCCGCTACCAGCATGGGTAGAAACACACCAAAGGAAGTGATGCCGAGCACGTTGCGGCAAAAGGAGATCAGTAGCGCTGCGACGGGGAAGAGGAGAAAGACTCCGGAAGTGCGCGTGTCGAGGCCGAGGTCGCGAAACAGTTCGAGCACCGGATTGGCTGCGGTGCCGCTCTTCGCCCCCATGAGTTTCGGCGAGACGGCGAGGCGCTGTTTGATGTCGAACCGATAGTCGAAGTTGATGTTGCTCGTGTGGCGAAACAGCGCCTCGTCGTTGCGATAGAGCGTGAGATAGTTCTTTGGAATCTCGGCGAAATAACCGTTGGTGGGACAAAACGGTATCCAGCGATCCTCCACCCACGCTTCCACCCATTGGTGAGAGGTGCGTTTCTGGCCCGTTGTCAGAATCACCCCACCCACCAGCCGCGCAGGAATGTTGTTGAGCCGTGCCAGCGCGACGAACAGACGGCTCTTGCCGTTGCAGCTCGCTTGCTTCAGCCGCAGGGCGGTCACCGCATCCGTCACCCCCTTGAACTCGGCAGGTTCGAGCTCGTTGCGTGTGTAATTGAAGATGGCCTGGAGAATCGCGGTGGTGGTTCGCGCGGGTGGCGAGATGTCGCTCCACAGGGCACGAATCTCCGGGTGCTGCACCTGAATCGCGTCGGTGGCCTCGACGTAGCGGGCAAGAATGCCCTCGCTGGGTAAGAGCGGGATGAGGTCATCGGCGAGGTCGTAGCGCAGTGCCTGGCTCGAGAGCGTGGCGGTGTATTGCAGCGCGTGATCGCCCTTTGGATTTTCGGCGCTCCAGCGGCCCACGCGCCCACTCGTCGACTCGTGGTCGGCGAACGCGAATTCCCCGGATTCCACGTGCTCGCCGATCAGCGTCTGGCGCTCGTCGGTTTCCGGCAGATAGAGCTGGATGCTCACATTCTCGCCGTGGGCATCCAGGCTCATTCGGGTCTCTATCTCGTAGATGGTGGCGGGAAGGAACTGGTCGAGGCTCAGCGGTGCGAGCTTCCAGTGGATGGCCAGCGCAGCGCATGCGGAAGCCACGAGGATGCCCTCGAGGAGGAGAAATGTGCGTCGCTGCTGATGGATCGGCTCTACCACGCCTGCAAGCCTGCCGTCGGGGCACGACAGGGCTACCGCTCACTTGAACACGAGTGGACTCTAGCAGCGGGTCGAACTCGTGCTCTGCCCGGCATCACACCCCTGACCATCGGGAGGACGACAGGCCGGGCGCGATCGATGAGCGGTCCGGCGGCGCTCTCTCAGCCCCGGTTCATGCGGGTTTCAGCGATCTGCACTCGACTTGGCGCTCCCGGCCGACTCGGCGTACTCTTGGCGCCCTGGGAGGCCGAGATCGAGCGGGGAAGGCGTGAGCGACGATGGCAGATGGCGTCTGGGAGAGCTGCCCGAGCGGCCGCTACCGGAGCCGTGGGCCTATGACAAGATCCCGTGGCACCAACCGGACTTCAGCCGCCGGATGCTGGGTGAGCATCTCACGCAGGCACACGATCGCGCGAGTCGCCGGCTCGAGATCATCGACGAGCATGTGAGCCGGATTCATCGAATGATGGACGATGCGCAAGCGTCGGTGCTGGATCTGTGCTGCGGCCCCGGTCTCTATGCAAGCCGCCTCGCGGTCCTTGGCCATCCGGTTCGAGGCATCGACTTCGCACCGGCTTCTATCGAATACGCGGAGCGCCTCGCCGAGAATCACGATGCGCAATGCCAATTCGTCGAAGGCGATGTGCGCAGCGCCGAATATGGCAGCGGTCATGGCCTCGCGATGCTCATCTTCGGCGAGTTCAATATGTTCTCGCCGGACGATGCGGCGCTCATCCTGTCACGGATTCACGGTGCGTTGGTTCCCGATGGGCAGGTGCTGATCGAGGCGCATCGGCTGGAGTTCGTGCGCGAGCTCGGGAGCCGGCCCCGTTGGTGGACGGCGGAGCAAAGCGGCGTCTTCTCGGATCGGCCCTATCTCTGTCTGATGGAGAATCGCTGGGAGGCATCGTCGAGCGTCGCGACCCAGCGTTACTACGTGGTGGACATGGAGACGGCAGAGGTCGAGGTTCACGGCGCGACGATGCAGGGCTACTCGGATGGGCAGATGAAGGAGCTGCTGGAAGAGAGTGGATTCACCGCCGTCAAGCGACAGCACTGGGCCGGCGCGGAGGATCTCCTCCTCTGGACGGCCGTGGCGAAGTAACGTCTCGCGATCGAGGGAGAAACGACGCCTCCAGGCGCATCCTGTCTCATCGACGAGCAAACGCATCGCGTACCTCCGTGATCATCTCGCGTTTCGCAACGCCCCTGACAAGTACCTTCGACAACAGCTGACCTACATCAATTCGCGACGGCCTCGCCCCGGATGGCGCCCGTGGCGGGGGGCTCGAGAAGCGCATGGAGAACTGCTTCCTGGCGGCCATGGTATCCGAAATTCGATGAACCCTTGGCGCGAGCGCCCCCGTTGGTGCATCCTTTCACTCTTTGTCACATTTGCCATACAGATGGCGGGGGAGGAGAACCCAATGAGCGCGAGCGTGAACAAGAACGGTCTGCTGGCGGGCAAGGTGGCGGTGGTCACCGGCGCCAGTCGTGGCATTGGCGAGGCGATTGCGCGTCGTTATGCGATGGAAGGTGCCAAGGTGGTGGTCTGCGCACGTACCGTGGAGGAGGGCGAGCACCGCTTTCTGCCCGGGAGCATCAAGCGGCTGGAGCAGGACATTCTCGAGGCCGGCGGTGAGGCACTCGCCATTCGCTGCGATCTGTCGGAGCGCGAAGACCGCGAGAACCTCATCAAGGGCACGGAAGAGGCATACGGGCCGGTGGACATCCTGGTGAACAACGCCGCGGTCACGTGGTTCGAGCCCTTCGACGTGGTCAGCGAGAAGCACTTCAAGGTCATGATGGAAGTGCAGGTCTACGGTCCGTTTCATCTCGCGCAGCTGGTTTTGCCGTCAATGCGCGATCGCAAGAGCGGCTGGATCCTGAACATCTCGTCGCATGCGGCCATCCACCCGAAGGCGGGTGCCGGCGGTGGCGGCGGCACCGTGTACGGCATGTGCAAGGCGGCGCTCGAGCGTTTCACCACCGGGTTGGCATCAGAGACCTTTAACGACAACATCGGCGTGAACGTCATCTCCCCCGGCCTCGTGGCGACGCCGGGTGTGGTGCATCACAAGCTGGTGACCAAGGACACCCCCAAGGAGCGCGTGACGCCTGCCGAGCACATGGCCGAAGCGTGCCTGAGGCTCTGCATGGGCGATCCCAAGGCGATCACGGGTCGCATCGACTATGCCGATCAGGTGATCAAGGAATTCAACCTGAAGCCTGCGGATCTGATCGGTGAGCTCGCGACAGTCGAAGAAGCCTGAGACCCGTGGGAGGCGATTGAGGCTAGGGATGATCCGGGCCGGACGAGCGTTGCATCGGCTGCTCGGGCTCACGGCTGTTTTCCAGCTTACGGCTCCTTTCCAGCTCACGGCTGTTTTCCAGCTCACGGCTGTGCTCGGGCTCTGCGCCAGCATGAACCTGTTGGCCGGCGAAGAGCCCGGGTCCCCGGATCCTCGAGCCGGCGTCTTCTCGGCGGAGTTTCCGTTCGAGCCGCACTTCGTCGACGTGCTCGGCAGCCGCATGCACTACGTCGATGAGGGTGAAGGCACACCCATCGTGTTTCTGCACGGCAATCCGACCTCGTCCTATCTCTGGCGCAACGTGATTCCCTATGTCAAAGGCATAGGGCGCGCAATCGCGGTGGACAACATAGGATTCGGTAAATCGGACAAGCCGCAGCTCGCCTATACCTTTCAGGATCACTACCGCTACATCGAGACGTTCATCGAGCAGCTTGGGCTGAATGACATTGTGCTCGTGGTGCACGACTGGGGCTCGGTGCTGGGACTGAATTACGCCCGGCTGCATGAGCGCAACGTGCGGGGTGTGGTCTTCATGGAAGCCATCATTCCACCGCGGTTCCCGATCGAGAGTGTCGGCGGGATGGGCCAGCTGTTCGAACGCTTTCGCGATCCGGTGCAAGGCAAGGCGCTGCTCATGGAGCAGAACGTGTTCATCGAGAGTCTTCTTGCGAACGCCACCCTGACGCGGCGCATGAGCGAAGCGGAGATGGACGTCTATCGGGAGCCATTCCCCGACGCAGCGTCGCGCTTTCCCATCTATGTCTGGCCGAACGAGCTTCCCATCGGCGGCAAACCGGCGCGCAATGTGGAGGTCGTGGAGAGCGTCGGGAAATGGCTAAAGCGTTCGCGTATGCCGAAACTCCTGCAGTATGCGAGCCCGGGCGCGATCGTGAATCCGGAGCGCGCTGCGTGGATGGCCGAGCACTATCGCAATCTGGAGACCCAGTTCGTCGGCTATGGCAGCCACTACATCCAGGAAGACAACCCGGAGGCCATCGGGCGCGGCATCGTTGATTGGTACCGACGCGAGATCGACTAGGCCAACCCCGTCACGCCATCCACCTAGCGGTTCCTGTCGGGTTTACGCCACGCTGCGGGCTCACGTGGCCAGCCCGAAGTCTGGCGTTTTCCTTGGATCTGAGCGTCTACGACGCACTCTACGCGGCACTGGCGCAGCAATTCGATCTGCTCAAAACGGACCAACGCTGTGCGGTCACGGCCAGAGTGGTGAGAAGTCGCTTTCGGCCA
Organism: Gammaproteobacteria bacterium; assembly: GCA_027295305.1. GTDB lineage: Bacteria > Pseudomonadota > Gammaproteobacteria > Pseudomonadales > Azotimanducaceae > JAPULC01. Next base: position 5,533 of record JAPULC010000273.1, on the reverse strand, counting down.
CAACCCGGTCAGTCGCGGTTGTGTTGAAGATAAGGTCCAACTAGTGCGACGAGCTCGTTTATGAACCGTCCTGGCTCATCTTCATTCGGATAATGGCCACAGTTTTCAAAGATGACGTGTTTCTTATCTGGTGCCTCTATCGACGATAGATAGTTGTCCGCAGATTGCGTTGGTGTGAAATGATCGCGTCGCCCACTAATCAGGAAAATCGGTACTTCTAGCTTCAGCGGCAAGGACGTAGGTTGGATCGATTCGTCTGTCATGAACCGTCTCCCCAATGTCTCGGAGGAAACCAACGTACCCTTGAGGTACTTATAAATGTCATGCAACCCATACTCTGGTGTGCCCATCAGCCTTTCCCTGTTTCGAGTTGCATCTGATGAACTGCTCCCTAAATATCCGAAGAAACTCGCCCATTTCCGGACTATCCCGATCTCTACATGCAAGCCACGCTTAGGTGACGGATAGTCCCCGAGAGTTAGTTGCTGCAGCGCAGTCTGATTGTTGGACGCGCTGGCCTGTTTGAGAGCGAATTTGTACATTTCCCGCTCGGTTTTTACCTGGTTTGAAACTTGACCAACTCCGACATACGCAGACACGTTTTTGGGATGCGTTTGCAGCACATGAATGCCAAGGAACGAACCCCATGAATGCCCCAACAGGACTATATCGCGGCGGCTAAATCGCTCGCTCAGATAGCTAATGACCTCTAAGGCATCTTCTACTAGCTGAGCTATCGTCATCGAAGCGAAGTCGAGCCCCACGGTAAAGCTTTTACCGGCACCGCGCTGTTCCCAGTGAACAATTGTGAAGTCTTGTTCCCACTCAAGTTGGTAGTGGCGATAGGACGGAATCTGTGAGCCGCCAGGGCCACCGTGCAAGTAAAGGATTATTGGATTCGTTTCGTTCATGCCTCTTATTCGGAGCCATTGCGGATGCCCATTGATAACCAGCGGGAAATACTCATCCACACCAACCAAGCTTGTTGACTTTCGAGTTTTCCGATTGGTTAGGTAACGTTTACCAGTGATTGTGTTCGCTACGTAAGGTGCAAGCGCTTTGCTCCAACCATACAAAACTCGAAACGTCGAAGTGGCTGTGAGTATGGAATTCCTCATGTTGTGGTCTCGTATTGACAAGGTTGCCAACCGAATATCACGGTATGAATTTTAGGCGCAGGTATACCCAGAACGGATGAGAAGAGGAGAATTTGAAACATCAGCCGAATGGCCAATATGGGAACCATTATATCTGATTCAACCGATTTTCTCTACCTACCCACCAGTCACCACCGTGGGTCGATAGCCGCCGTAGCGATTCGCAAAGCCTCCCCGGCCCGGAGTTGTACGTCCCTGTATCCTCAACTCGAACGGCTACCCCGCTCGATGCTCGCTTCCCCTCGGTCAGTGGTTCGGCAATACTCTTGATTGAGGAGCCGATTGCCGATCTATAGCCAGACTAAATGAGCGACGCAATGCTTGAAACTCGATACGCCAAGAGCGGCGATCTCAGTATCGCCTATCAGGTGATCGGCGATGGCCCGCGGGACCTCGTCTACGTTCCGGGAATCGTCTCGCACGTGGAGTTCTTCCACGAATTACCGGGATATACAGAGTTTCTGCAAGGCCTTGCCAGGTTTGCCCGAGTCATCGTGTTCGACAAGCGTGGCAATGGTCTGTCGGACCGCATTTCGGGCGCCCCCAGCGTAGCCGAGCGAATGGAAGACATTACGGCGGTCATGGACGCCGTCGGAAGCAAACGCGCCGTCCTGTTCGCCGTTTCCGAGGGCGGTCCGATCAGCCTGTTGTTCGCGGCCACCTACCCGGACCGCGTCGAGTCAATCGTGCTTTACGAAACCTTCGTGAGTTATGGCGGAGTGCCAGGCCATACATTGGTCTGGCAGCCGGACGCCCATAGGGAGTTCACCGAGCGCTGGATGCCGCTCTATGGCACGGGCGCATCGATAGCCGGTTTCGGTGCATCGCTGGCCGAGGATCCGCACGTGCAAGCCCTCTGGGGCCAGGCCGAGCGGCTGTCGAACAGCCCCGGTGGGTTTCGCGAAGTGTACGAGGCGCTACGGGAAACCGATGTGCACGCCGCGCTGCCAAGCGTGCAGGCACCTTGTCTCGTGATCTATGGAAAGAATCAACCGACCATCGATTTCGATGCCTTCACGCGCTACAACCCGGACTACCAACAGCTGGTCGACGCGCTAGGGAGCGTGCCGGGAGGATGGTTCGAGGCGCACGGCGCGTACCTCGCCGAGCATTTGCCGCAGGCACGTCTGGTGACGCTCGACGGCGTGGACCACTTCCCCTGGTTTGCCCACAACGACCGGATCGTGGCCGAGGTGGAGGAATTCGTGACGGGTGCGCGCTCGGTCATCGCTAGCGACCGCGTCCTCGCCACGTTGCTCTTTATCGACATCGTGGGTTCGACCGCTCGGGCAGCGGAGCTCGGTGATCGCCGTTGGCGCGAGCTCAAGCAGAACTACTACAGCCTGGTGCGGCGACACCTTGTTCGCTTCCGTGGCATCGAAGTGGATGCCGAGGGCGACGGCGTTTTCATGCGTTTCGACAGTCCGGCACGCGCCGTGTCGTGCGCCTGTGCCATCCGCGATGGTGTGCATGGCCTCGGGCTGGAAATCCGAGCGGGGATACACACTGGCGAGATCGAGCTTGTCGGTGATGACGTGACGGGCCTGGCCGTCCACATCGGTGCGCGCGTGGTCGCGCTCGCCGACGCGAACGAGGTCCTGGTATCACGCACCGTGAAGGATTTGGTGGCGGGCTCGGGCATCGCCTTCATCGACCGTGGCACGCACGTGCTAAAAGGGGTGCCCGACACGTGGGAGGTTTACGCAGTGGCCGGGGGCTCGCACTAGTCCCTCCCACACCCCTTGACGGGTTTGACATGGTCACACACTACGCAAGGAACAGCGGCGTAACTTGAGTTCTACGTCTTTTCTAGCAGGAGCGGGGCTTCTGGGCACGCAATAGGTCGTCTTTCAGGGACTCGTAAAGCACAGCGGGGCCCGTGGAGCGAGAGGTTGCCAGGGGGTTACTTTGGAAATCCGAGGCCATTGGGAAACTGCGAAGGAGTATTTCTCCCCCGAGTTCGTCGAGTGGGTCGAGGAGCAAAGACCGAAGGCTACCTGATTGCCACCCCTCGAAGGCGCGAGGCTATAGGGCCGGTCGTTTCAGCTTCAACGTCAAGGACGGGCGCTGCGAGGCATGTCAGGGCGATGGCACCTCGCGCTATTTCATGCCCGACGTCGAGGTGATCTGTGCGGCGTGCAAGGGCAGCCGCTTCAACGGCGAGACCCTCGAGGTCACCTATTGCGACAAGAGCATTGCCGACGTACTGGACATGTCCATCGAAGAAGGCGTGGGCATCTTTGCCGACGAGCCGGGCATTGGAAGGAAACTCGAGGTGTTGAACGATCTGGGCATCGGTTATCTGACCCTCGGCTAGTCTGCTACAACCCTGTCGGGGGGCGAAGCGCAGCGCGTGAAGCTCGGCGCCGAGCGCTCCAAGCTGCAGCATCGCGGTCACATTCTCTATATCCTCGACGAGCCGACGACGGGGCTGCATCTTGCCGACGTGTCGAAGCTTCTCGAATGTCTGCACCGCCTGGTGGATGCCGGGCATACTGTGCTCTGATCGAGCATCATCTCGACGTGATCAAGACCGCCGAATCACGCCATCGACCTGGGTCCCGAGGGCGGACGTGGCGGGGGCGAGGTGATCGCGGCAGGAACGCCGGAGGATATCGTGCGCAGTCGCCGTTCGCACACCGGTAAGTTCCTGCGCGCGCGGTTGTGAAGACGGAGATTGATTCATGTTGAACGAGGAAGACATCGGGCATTACGAAAGCGAAGGCTATGTCATCCCCGACTTCGCCTTGCCGGAGTCGACCATTGAAGGCATTCGCCGAGATCACGCGCGCCTGTGCGATGCCCATCCCGAGTTTCGCGACTACTGCTCCGCCGTGCTTGCGTTCGATCTGGGCTTTCTCAATTACGCTCGCAATCCAGAGATCCTCGACATGGTCGAGCAACTCATCGGCCCCGACATTGCGCTATGGAACTCGAGCTTCTTTGCCAAGCCCGCCCGCGACGGTAAGCGAACGCCCATGCATCAGGATGCCGCGTACTGGCCGATTCGTCCCATGGCCACGTGCTCGGTATGGATCGCAGTTGACGATTCGACGCACGAGAACGGGTGTTTGACTGTGATTCCCGGGTCACACCGCGAGCGTGAGATGCGCTCGCACGACAACAAGCCGAGCGAGGATGCGAATCTGCATCTCGCGATTCGAGGCGACGAGTACGACGAATCCAAAGCCGTGGATCTCGTCCTGAAGGCGGGTCAGATCTCGTTGCACGATGCGTTCCTCGTGCATGGCTCCGCGGCCAATCGATCCGCGAGAGCACGCCGCGCGATGACGTTACGCTTCATGCCCACCACATCGGTGTATCGCAGAGATCTCGCGCGGCCGGGGCCCAATCTTCTCAACCTGGCCGAGCGCTCGTTGTTTCTGATGCGGGGCATCGATCGCTCGGGTCAAAACGATTTTCGAATCCGCCACTAGCGACTAACTCACAGAAGCCCGACCAATGGCGAAGAACATCCAGCAAGCGGTCCGGGAGATCTGTCTCCTGTTTCCGGAAGCGCAGGAGACCCCCTCACGCGGTTCCCCCGACTTTCGAGTGGCGAACAAGACGTTCGCGACTTACGTGGTCAACCATCATGGTGACGGACGCATCGCGTTGTGGTTGCGAGCGCCCCCGGGGGCGCAGCAGCTGTACACCGAATCCGAGCCGGAGTGCTTCTTCGTGCCGCCGTACGTAGGTCCGCGCGGATGGCTGGGTGTGCTGCTCGATCGTGGGCTCGACTGGGATCGTATCGCCCTGCACGTGCGCGAGGCCTACACCGAGGTTGCGCCGAAGCGTCTCATAGAGCAGATCCGGGAGACACCAACCATCGAGCCTCCCACGGAGACCATCGATCCCGAGATCTTCGATCCGATGACCTCCGAGCGCGGGCAGGAAGTATTGGCAGGACTCCGAGAGCGCTGCCTCGCGCTGCCGGAGACGTCCGAAGGCACACAGTTCGGCCGTCCCGTGTGGCGGGCCGGCAAGAAATCCTTTTGCACCGCGCATTACACGAAGGGGCGTTTGAGCATCTCGGTCTGGGTGGGCATCGATGCACAGGGGATGCTCACCTTCGATGAGCGCTACGTGATTCCGGCCTACACCGGACACAACGGCTGGATCCTGCTGGACGTGGAAGACACCTTGCACTGGGACGAGGTGGGAGAGCTCGTGCTCACGAGCTATCGACACTTCGCGCTGAAGCGGATGCTGAAGGCCATGGGCGAGGTCTGAGCTTCCCTCGCACTTCTGATCGACCCTGAAAATCTGGGTGTGGGAGCGGGGGGATCGCCCCAAAAGTGGGCCCGGCGGGTGCTAGAAATAGGGGAGGGTGCGCGGCCCCCCCAGAAGAGGAGGAGCCGCCACCCCGCCGCCCA
>JAPULC010000272.1 GCA_027295305.1 Gammaproteobacteria bacterium | reverse complement strand
CACCGTGATTTGGGACTCATCCAATCCGAACGTGGTGGCGGGATCGGTTGAGATGAGATGCGGGTGGTTGTTGAATTCATCCGATCTGGACATCGGCGCGACCGTGAGAAGCTCATCGTCGCGCACATGAAACAAGCAGCTATCTCCGACGGCCACGATTCGCCAGGAGCCGCCGCTGCGCGCCGAGGGGTCACCATCCCGAATCGACAGTCCGACGAGGGTGGCGTGCGCTCCCCTTCGGATCTTTTCCTCGAGGTACCATGGCACCGGGCGGCGGGTCACCATCCGCGACCAGCAGCGCTGCAGGCGCCCGAGGGTCATCCGGCGGCGGTAGTACCCCCGGACGAGTAGGCGGGCCCACTCCCTCGAGAACGCCGATTCCGATGCTCCATCAGCGACCGCGCAGCGGAACTCGGAGAGATCTTGGAGGCACACATCCTCTGGGAAGTATGCATCCTCGTACTCGCTCTCGACGTTTCCTTGCTTCGGTGCGTGAAACCCCTGAGTAGAAACCCACATTGAAGCTCAACGCGTTTTCTAACGGGGGTTCTCGTCGTCGCCACTCCACTCGGAATCTTCCGACGTCTCATCGTCGATGTCCGCGGCGTCGTCATCGTCGTCGAACTCTTCCGACTCTCCGGACGCGCCCTCCATCTGGACATTGCTCGGACGCGTGCCGATGTCGATCGCCTGGACGAGAAGTACCAAGTCACCGTTCAGAACGAAGCAGTGCGAATCTTCCGACGTCTCGAAGCCGTGTTCCTTCGCTAGCGCACGCATGGTCGGAGTCAACGGGCTGGCCGTCTCGAAGAGCATCTTGGAGTATGCGTCGGGCAGATCGTCCGGCGAATCCGAGAAGGACACGGGCTCTGCGCTCTTCTTTGCCGACAGGTGAATGTTGAAGAGCATGACGCTGCCGTCCGACGTCGACAGGTCCGTGAGCTCCTGCAGCCGACTGGTGGGGTTTCCATCTGTCGACTCACCGTCGGTGATGTGAATCACGGTGGGAGGAAAGCTGTCCGGATGCTCGTCGATCCAGCCCTCGAGAACCCGCTTGGCTTCCCCGGCTGCGCGGCACATCGGGGTTCCACCCTCGGCGACGGGCTCGAACCACACAGGAATCCGCACCGACTGCTCCACGATCCCGCCGGCTCCGTCGGGGACTTTCTTCGACCGCTCGTCCAGTCTTGCGGGGTTGTCCGCAATCTCACTGATGGGGATCAGGTCGCGGCCGGCAAGCGCGCCGTTGAAACCGGAAGCTATATCGTTCCCGTACCCGAGGACTCCTACGTGGTAGTAGTCACGCACGCCTTCCGACTTCGCGCATTTGATAGAAAGCTCCTGGAGCCACATGTTGATGCTGTCGGCGACACCATTGGCCAGTTGTTGAACTTCTGATCCGATCGAGATTTCGTCCTCCATCGACCCCGATTGGTCGATCAGGAAGAGAAAGCAAGATGGGTTATCTCTGCTGATTTCCGCTGTGTTCGACATCGATCGCCTCCGTTGAGACCCCCTGGTTCTGGGGTCAAGGGGTAGCTCCGCACCGCTGGACCTGGAGCTAAGACTGGTCTCTTGGAAGTGTAGTCAACATACATGAGGAGCCTGTTTTCGGGACACCGGCACCCTCTGCCAGGCCGATCGGCATATCGTCGTGAGGGGTTGCGGACAGGCCGCCCGTACGCGCTCCGAAGATCCCGAGGAGCAGACTGCTTCAGTTCGTCCGGGCTTCACGCCGGGAACAGGACGCTGATGCTCTCTCGATCATGGATGCGCCGAATGGCCTCGCCGAAGAGTGGTGCAACCGACACCACTTCGACTTTATCGGACAGGTCCACGGGTTGCGTCTCGACAGAGTCAGTCATCAAGATGCTCTCGATCGGACTGCGCTCTATTCGTTCCATCGATCCTTCACTGAAGACGCCATGAGAAACGAGGGCGTGCACTTGTGTCGCTCCTCGCTCGATGAGTGCGTTCGCAGCTTCGACCAGCGTGCCCCCGGAGATGGTGAAGTCATCGACGATTAGCGCTGTTTTGCCCTGCACATCGCCGATGATCTCCATGACCTCGGCACGCTCGCTGTGGTCCCGGCGTTCCTTGTCGGCGATCGCCATGGGCGTACCGAGGAATGCAGCGTATTTGCGGGCCTTCTTCGCAAAACCTGCGTCGGGAGCGACAACAATCACGTTGGGCAGTTTTTTGGCTTTGATCTGGTTACACAGCAGCGGCAGCGCGTAGAGATCATCCACTGGAATCGTGAAAAAGCCCTGGATCTGAGATGCGTGCAGATCCAGCGTCACCACACGATCGGCGCCTGCTGCTTCGATCGCATCGGCGCACACGCGGGCACGAATCGAGACTCTGGGCTCGTCCTTTTTATCGCCCTTCGCATAGCTGAAGTACGGCATGACAACCGTTACGGACTCTGCACTTGCACGCTTCAGCGCATCGATCCAGAAGAGGAGCTCCATGAAGTTGTCGTTTGAAGGAAAGACCGTCGCCTGCACGATGTAGACTCGCCGGCCCCGAACGTTTTCCTTCGCGCGGACGAACAAATTTCCATCGGAAAAACGCAGCACTTCGCCAGCAGCCCTCGGAACGTTGAGGTATTCGCAGATTGCGTCTGTCAGCTTGGGGCTTCCGCTGCCACCGAAAATCAGGATCTCGTCGCCAGGCATTGCTGCTGTTCCTCCCCAGGATTGGGCTGATCCCTGCGGGGCCTCATGATACTCCATGGGGATTGGGCCTTGGGCAACACGGTCGATTAGCAGAATGCACCCCCTGTCCTCGAATTCCGTTCACCGATTTTGGGCCTCGTCTACGCACCTTGATAGACTTGAGCAATCAGTCCGCGGAGCGACTGGTGTCCGAGCTGCGCTGCAATCGGGGTTGAATGGGCGGGTTTGGATGCTATGTTTGGCGCCGCTTCTTTCAGCCTGGGTCAGTTGTTGTGGAACGTGTATTTCACGTGAGCGAGGAGTCCGGCATCGAGCTCTTCGAGCCACGCCCCGCTAAGGAAGGAAAATCCTATGTCTGGAGCGTGGGAGAGTCCCGCCTTCAGAACTATATGTTTCCGCGTGATTGTCCACGGGTGACGTTCTATGCGAGCGACGGTACGTCGGAACAGGATCGCCGCGAACTATTGGGCAATACCAGTGCCGATTTCGTGCTGGCCATCGAGCAACAGTGGCTCCCCGCCATGATCGACACCCCCCTTCACGTCTACGAGTTGGATCCCGACCCGTTCGCATTGTTTCTTTACGATGAAATCGCCGGCTATTACGTGAGCGAGCAGGCAGCACGACCTGTCGGGTGCAGAGTCGTCACCAATCCACTGGCCGAGCTCATGAGCTTCAATGTCGAGTTTCGCGTTCTGCCATCGTTGTGGGAATTGCGCGAAGCGGTGATTCACTCGAGTGTTGGTTTCTCCATCATTCGGTTTCGAAACGCAGCTGCTCCCCCGGAAGGCACCGAGCAGCGCTTTTCGCCCCGTTGAACGCAACCGCCGTGGAAACTTCCAGACATCACGCCCTCGGCCAGACCAACGTCGGTTTCTATGCGGTGTTTCTGCCCGACGGATACGACGATGATGCGAACGTCGCGAGACGCTATCCACTTTGCGTTTTGTTACACGGGCAGGGCTCCACCGAGACGAAGCTTGCCGCTCAAATTTTCCCGGCGCTGCGCGTGCCCGGCGTGCTCTACGTGGCCCCGAGAGCGCCGCATCCGCACGAGGAGGTGTTTACCGGCGGCGAACCCGGATTTCGAGCGTGGCCCATGGCCTGGTCACGGTGGGGCGAAGTCGGGTTTCCGCGCGAGGACGTGGAGGCATTGGATGTTCCACGTCTATACACCGATTGGATTGCCCGATGCGTGGACGACGTCAGGCGTCGCTATCGTGTCGACGCGCATAGGCTCATGGTGGTGGGTCACTCCGAAGGCGCAACCTATGCCCACGCGTTCTCGGCCCACCATCCTGAGCTCGTCGCACGATATTTCGCATACGCGGGTGGTCCGTTCGACTTCACGCTCACGGATGAAACCTGTGCCGAGTGCTTCAAGGCGCATCACGTGCTGCCGTTGATTGCCCACAACCGTCGAGACCCCGACAACAAGGTCGAAGGCAGTGAGGAACTGGCGGCCTATCTCGAGTCTCATGGTGTGGTCCACGAGACCTGCTTTCCCGACGACGAGGTGCATCGGTTCACCGAGAAGGTGCTCGAGCGGGGGAGGGTGTTCATGGGGAATTGGATCGAGAGCTCGAGGCGCTAAGGGAAAAAACAGCGGACGCCGGGGTCGGCGCCCGCCGCTCGTCTCTCACGTCGGAAGCATTGTCAGCGGTGCATCCACCTCGCCCTTTCGAGCGCCCTGTGCACCACTTTGCTCTCATTTTAAGCCTAGCCAGCGCGGCCAAATCTGCTCATTTTTTGTACAGATAGAGACTGGCGGCTAACTGAATCAAAGGCTTACGTACGCCCGCGAATGTTCTGTTTCAGCTGGCTTGTGCAGAGAACTTCCGAGCTCTACGTGAAATTCGGCATGACCTTGTCCGCGAAGAGCGCCAGGCTCTTCAGGATCTTGTCGCGATCGTGAATGCCCTGCGGAATCAGGAGGAAGCATTCCCCGATGGGAAATGCCTTTGACGCCTCCGCGATTCGGCGCGTCAACGTCTCGGGGCTGCCCACCAGGAGCTCGGGCATCGGCTGTCCGAAATTCAACGCCCACGTGTTCCAGAACCATTGCATGTCTTGAAACCACGCCTGGGCTTCGTTGTCGGTTGGCGCGCAGATCATGATCCCGCCCCACGCCGCCTCTTCTCCGGGCGCCACATCGTGGCCGTGCTTGGCGGCGGCGTCTCGGTAGGCCGCCCACAGCGCCTTGCAGAACTCGAGATCGGATGCGAGCACGATGGGCTTGCCGAGATATTTCGCCCAGAACGTCGCCGTTCGCATGCTTCCGGTGAAGCCTCCGTAGAGGGGCGGGTGTGGATCCTGATAGGGCCGAGGCGCGATCCCCACCTGCTGGACGCGCATGTCGTCGGTGACCCCCTGTCCGTAGGAGCGATACACGGGATGTGGCCTGGCTAGACTGAGATGAACGGGCTGCGGCGGTGCGATGACTCAGCGAACGATTAGATGGACGCTTCTCGTCGCGATGTTTCTAACGTTGCCCGCGATGCTGTTCCTGGTTCAGGCAGTGATGTTCTTCCCGGCGATATTCTTCATTGCCGGCATCGCGTACATGGTCCCGAAATCCCTCATCTCCACCAGCATTGGGGAGATGTTCGCATTCATCGCGTTCTTCGGAGTGCACCTCGCTATCTACTTTGGGATTTTCTTTGCGATCTCGGCCATCCTGGCAAAGCTCATCTCGCTGATCCCAAGTGCGGTGGTGCGCTACGCGAGTGTCGCGGCACTTTGCACCGTAATGGCGTTAGTCACCTTGTTTCCTGTTTACGGCGGAGGCGGGCACGGCCCCATGAGGTGGGTGACCTGGGC